>JANLQT010000572.1:0-1815 GCA_031368035.1 Rhodobacterales bacterium
CCCTTGCCCCATCACTACGGGAAAAATACTCGGCGGGGGGTTGGGGGGCGCCAAGCCCCCCATGCTTCCTCACGAAAAGACTTGGCGAAGCCTCCGCTGCTTCACCGCCGGCAACCGCTTCACCGCCGGGAGCCGCCTCACCGTTTGGGGCGCCTCACCGTTTGGGGCGCCTGGCCCACAGATCCGGCCGGCGCGCCTCGGTCAGCGCTTCCGCCTGCGCGCGGCGCCAGCGGGCGATCTCGGCATGGTTGCCCGATGTCAGCACTTGCGGAATCTCGCGCGCTTCCCAGACCTGCGGACGGGTGAACTGCGGATGCTCCAGCAGCAGCCCGTCCGAGAAGCTTTCCTCGACCGTCGAGGCTGCATTGCCCAGCACCCCTGGCAACAGCCTCACCACCGCGTCCAGCACAGCCTGCGCCGCAATCTCGCCCCCGGTCAGAACGAAATCCCCAAGGGAAACCTCTTCGATCGCATGCAGGTCCAGCACGCGCTGGTCCACGCCCTCGAACCGCCCGCACAGCAGCGTGACGCCCTGACAGGACGCCAGCCGCCGCGCCATCGCCTGATCGAAAGGCCGCCCGCGCGGCGACAGATAGATCACCGGCCAGATGGCACGATCGGGCGTCCCCTCGGCAGCAACCTTCAACGCGCGGTCCAGCACATCCGCGCGCAGCACCATGCCGGCACCGCCCCCCGCCGGAGTGTCATCGACATTGCGGTGCTTGCCGTCCCCGAACGGCCTCAGCGCGATGGGTTCCAGATGCCAGCGGTGCATGTCCAGCGCCTTGCCCGTCAGCGACAGTGCCAAGGTGCCCGGAAAGGCCTCTGGAAACAAAGTGATGACCCGCGCCGTCCAGATGCCGGGGCCCGAGGGCACTTCGGCCATCAGATCGCGCGGTGTCAGGCTGACCCGCGCATGCAGGCGGCCAAAGGCGCGGGGCTTGGGCTCGTCGGCGGGCGCCTCGCCCATGGCTCAGTCCAGCCCTTCGGGCAGATCCACCACCACCCGCCGCGCCGAAAGATCGACGGTCGGGACAATGGCGAGCGTAAAGGGGATCAGCAGCGCCTTTGGCCCGCCGGTCACGTCCAGAATATCCCCCGCGCCGTGGTTCTGCACGGCAATGATCTTGCCGAGTGGGGCGCCGCCGGTGTCCACCACGTCCAGCCCGATCAGATCGGTATGATAGAATTCGTCGTCCGGCAGTTTGGGCAACCGGGCGCGGTCTGCAAACAGCAGAACCCCCTTCAGGGCATCCGCGTCCTCTTTGGTGGCAACACCCGGCAGCCTTGCGCCAAAACCACCCGTCACGGGCCGTGTCAGCTTGATCTTGAAACTGCGGCTGCCGTCTTCGGTCCACAACGGACCATAATCGCCAATCGCGGCAGGTTCGGCGCAGAAGCTTTTCAGCCGCACTTCGCCCTGCACGCCGAACGCCCCGGCGATGGTTCCGACACAGATGCGGTCCGGGTTTGTCATCAGCGCATCTCCATATTCAGCAGGCCTTTGCGGTCTTCCCACGCCAACCGTTCAAGTTCCGGCCGGTCGTCCGAGGTTTCGGGCCAGCCAATGCAAAGATAGGCGATCAGATGCCAGCAGTCAGGCACGTTCATCTCGCGCCCCAAAGCCGCGGGGTCGAGGATCGACACCCAGCCCAACCCAAGCCCTTGAGCGCGCAGGGAAAGCCAAAATCCCGCGATCGCCGCAACGCAGGAATAAGCCCGCATCTGCGGCATGGTCCGCGCGCCAAGACCCGCACCCTTGGCGGTGCTTTCGTCGCAGAATACCGCAAGTTGCACCGGTGCGTCGCGCATGCC
>JANLQT010000585.1:0-5372 GCA_031368035.1 Rhodobacterales bacterium
GTCGCGCACATGCCGTTGGTGGCATAGACCGCCGAGCGGCCGGGAAGCTGAAAATCGCGCATGTCTTGACCCTTTTGGGGTCAGACTAGGCGGCTCAGCGGTGGGGGGAAAGCAGGAATTGGGGGGAGTGAGAACCTCGGCATCGCAGATTGGGTGGGGGCGAACATCCACGATGCCGAGGGAAGCTATGCAGCTACAAGACTGCTTATGGCGTAACGGCGGGACCGATTTGCGGGGGAAAAATGGCGATTTGGTGTCACTGTCGCGCTTTGAGAAACGATCCGGGGTCCGCGGCGGGGATCAGTCGCTTTTCAGGCAAAAGCGCAGCCGATTTTCGCTGCCGACGCGATCATATTTCAGGTCATTGGTCATCGCGCGAATCAGAAACCAGCCAAAACCACCCTCGGGCAGGTCATCGAAAGCGCCGATTTCCGCGAGATGGCCTTTGGGCAAGCACAGGCCCGGCATCGGCGCGCCGTGATCGACCACTTCGACGGCAAGCACCGGCCCGCGTTGCCACAGGTTCAACCGGATCGAGCCCGTGTCGCAGGCATAGGCATGCTCGACGATGTTGTTCAGCACCTCTGCCAGCACGGTCCACAAAGTGCCGCGCCGCTGTTCGGTAAGGCCGGACAAGGTGCCGTCGGTCAAAAGTTGATCCAGGGCCCGGCGCACGGCCAGGGGCGAGCTTTCCAGTTCAAGCCCGATTTGTGCCGGCGCCGACCAATGCATTCCCAACGCCCCCGCGCCTCAACCGGCGTCCCGAAGATCGTCCGGCAAGACCGGATGGATCTTGAATACGCTGTCCATGCGCGTCAGGCGAAACACCTTCTGCACAGTGGGCGTCAGGCCGGCCAGTTCAAGGGGGCGGTCCGGCCCAAGCGCCTTCATCGCCGCCACCACGGCGCCAAGGCCAGAGCTGTCCAGAAACGCCACCTGCGTCAGGTCAAGCACGACCCGGCCGCTTGTGCGTTGCGTCAATTCGCGCATCCGATCCTTGAACTGGATCGCCGAGGCCGCATCGATGCGGTCAGCGTTGACCAAAATTGCCAGAAAGCCGCCGCGCGGTTCAGCCTGAAGTTCCATGAGCCACTCCTTCACTTGACGCGAAGGTAGGCTGCGAAAGTTACGATTGGGTTAGTTGAGCTGGACCTGCAAAGGATAGACTCCGTTTTCGAAATCGCCGAACAGATCGTGCAGGTCGGGATGGGTCACAGGCTCGCCCGTTTCATCCGGAACCAGGTTCTGTTCGCTGACATAGGCGACGTAATAGGACTGATCGTTTTCCGCCAGAAGGTGGTAGAACGGCTGGTCCTTGGCCGGCCGCGCCTCTTCGGGAATGTTCTCGTACCATTCGTCGGTGTTGGAAAAGTACGCGTCCACGTCAAAGACCACGCCGCGAAACGGATGCTTGCGGTGCTTCAGCACCTGCCCGATGTGATACTTGGCGGCCGTCTTGAGCATGCGCTGCGCTCCCTGTGTTTGTGGTAAACCCGTCGCAAGGCCCCTGTCCATAAGCGATCCGGGTCCCAAGGGAAACAGTCCGGGCCGCATCGGCAAACAATCGCCGCGCCACTTTCGGTGCCTGGTTCAGGGAGATCTTCGCAAACTCACGCCTTTGGCATTTTCCCCGGGCGCTTTTTGCCCTATCCTTCGGCAAAACGAGAACACACGAGGGGCAGATGAGCAGAGCCTTGCGTGCGTCGATCCTGTTGCTGTTACTCGCCTCTTGCGGCGGGGGTAACTTTTCGGCGCCGGACAATCTGGATGATGCCTGTGCCATCGTGGCAGAGCGCCCGTCCTACCTGCGCGCCATGCAGGCAACCGAACGCCGCTGGGGCGTGCCGGTTCATGAGCAAATGGCGATCATCCACCAGGAATCGAAGTTCATCGGCAATGCCCGCACGCCGCATCAATATGCCCTGGGGGTGATCCCGATGGGCCGCCAAAGTTCGGCCTATGGCTATAGTCAGGCGCTGGACAGCACGTGGGATGAATACAAGAAGGCGACGCACCGGGGGAGTGCCAAGCGCGACCGGATCACCGATGCGACCGACTTCATGGGTTGGTATATCGAGGGAACCACCGAGGAAATTGGCATCGCCAAGACCGATGTCGGGGATCAGTATCTGGCCTATCACGAGGGCCGGAGGGGCTATGCCAACAAGTCCTACAAGGGCAAACCCTGGCTGGTAAGCATTGCGGGCAATGTCGAAATGCGGTCGGAAATGTATCGCAAGCAACTCGCAACCTGCCGGCACTGAGTCTGCCAGCCCTGGCCCTGCCGGGCTGTGGTCAGCGGTTGCGCTTGGCGGATTCGATCTCCGGCGAAAACAGGGTTTCGGACAGGCTTTGGGCGGTCTGGAAGTCCCCAAGCCTGATGATGGTCTGGTTGCCCGCGTCGTCGGTCAGAATCCAGCCGGTCAGGCGCACCGGATTTGCGGAGAATACCAGCTCGATGTTGCCATATTCCGGATGTTTGGGGTCCTGAGCCACCACATGGGTCAGGCCTTTGACCTCGGCCGTGCCCACCACCATCTTGGCCGCACCGAGGTCGATCTGCGGGGCAAGGATCAGATTCAGGGGCGTGCGGCCCAGCGGGTATTGTTCGGGCGGATCTTTGGATTTGCCGTCAAAGATCACCACCTGGCTGCCCGCCACGATCACCACCGACTTTTCCGGCGGGTCATAATCCAGCCGCATCCGGCCCGGCCGGTGGATGTAGATATGCCCGGTGGATAGGGTGCCGTCGGCGTTTTGCTGCTGAAAGCTGGTCTCGAACAGGGCCAGCCCGTTCAGATAGGCCGACAAGGTTGCCAGGGGCAAGGGTTCGGCCGCCACAGGCAGGGCCAGCAGCGACAGGATTGCGGCAAGGAGGGTGCGTTTCATGCCCTTCATATAAGCGCTTCCCTGCCCGGCTGCGAGGCTTGCCGCGTCACACTGGCGCGAGGCCGCTTGGGTGGGGTTTTCCTGATCCGGCAGGGGGGTTAGCGTGACAGCTTGAACGGGAGTGCAGCAATGGTCACACGTCGGAACGTGATATTTGGGGCGCTGGCGCTGGTGGCGGGGCCGATGCTGGCGGGCAGAGGCGTTGCCGGGGATTTTGACCCGGCGCCGGATGCCGGGTTTGACGCGTGGAAGGTCCGGTTCCGGGGCCGTGCCGTGGCCAAGGGGTTGCCGGGCGCGGTGGTGGATGCCTCGTTGGACGCGGCACAGTTCCTGCCGGGGGTGATCGCCAAGGACCGAAACCAGCTGGAATTTTCGTTGTCGTTCGAGGATTACCTTGCCATCGCGGTCTCGGACGAACGGGTGGCGGCGGGCCGGTCGGCCCTTGCCGCGCGCCGGGGGCTGCTGCGGCAGATCGAACAGGGCTACGGCGTTCCGGCGCAAGTGGTGACGGCGATCTGGGGGGTGGAGAGTTTCTACGGCACCAAGCGCGGCGAGGTTCAGGTGGTCTCGGCCCTGTCCACCCTGACCTATGAGGGGCGGCGGGCCGACTTCTTCGAAAGCCAGCTTCTGGCGGCGATGCAGATCGTGGGAATGGGGGTGCGCCCGCAGCACATGACCGGCGGCTGGGCCGGGGCGATGGGGCATACGCAATTTATTCCAACGACTTACCTGGGGTTCCGGCAGGATTTCCGGGGCGACGGCGTGGCGGACATCTGGGGTGATGATCCGACCGACGCCTTGGCCTCGGCGGCGAATTACCTGAAGAAATCCGGCTGGCACACCGGCGCGCCAGTGGTGCAGGAGGTGGTCATTCCGAAGGGTCTGGCGCCGGCAGGGACCAAGAAGCTGAAGGCGCGCAGCGTGAAGGACTGGGCCGCCAAGGGAGTGAAACCGGCGCGGGGGAACTTTGCCGGCGGGGGTTCGGCGGGGCTGATGCTGCCGGCAGGACCCTCGGGACCGGCGTTTCTGGTCTGGGCGAATTTCGGGGTGTTGAAGCGTTACAACGCCTCGGATTCCTACGCTTTGGCGGTGGGGATATTGTCGGACCGGATCGCGGGCGGGCCGGGGTTGGTGGCGGGTTTTCCGCCGGACAGGAACGGGCTTTTGCAGGCCGACCGGGTGGTGGTGCAGAAGCGGTTAGGGGCGCTGGGCTATGACTGCGGCTCGGTGGACGGGGTGTTCGGGCCGAAGACCACGGCGGCGGTGAAGGCATGGCAAAGGGCGCAGGGGATGGCGGAGACCGGGGTGGCGGATGCGGCGGTGTTGGCGGCGCTGCGCTGAAGCGGGCGACTGGAACCGCCGCTTTGCTGCATGGAGGCCCGCGGGGGTTTCACACCCCCGCACCCCCGTGGAGGTATTTGGACCAAGATGAACGGCGAAGTTTCAGGTAAGGCTTGGGGATCTGGGCGGGCCGGTCAAAGCGCTGCGATGGCGGCGCGGAAGCTTGCGGGGTAATGCTGATCGAAGGTTCGCCAGCAGGCCCGGAAGCCGGGTCTTGCAAGGTTTGACTGCATCGAATTGCGATAGGCGATCCAGACTTCGAGGTCGATCAGGCGCTGTTCGAACTGTTTGAAGGCGGCGTAATACAGCGACATATAGGCGCCGACGTAGCGGTTGAAGCGGAACGATTCGACTTCGGTCAGGGTGTCAAAGCGGGCGCAACCGGCAAGGTAGATATCGGCGTGGTCGGCGAGGGTGGTGAAGAGGTCCTGCTCCATCGCCATGAGGGATTGGACAGTGGCACCCTCTATCGCCATGGAATTGCGGCGGATTTCGAGGATGAGGAAGATCACCGAGACAAGGCCGCCGATGACGCCGATGACCGAGGCGACAGTGCTGATCTGATCCCAGGGCATGACGGGCCTTTGGTTGCGCTTGGGGCAGGCTGGCATGGGCGGGGCGCCCGCGTCAACCGGAGGTCAAAGGTCGTCCGGGCCTTTGCCGGCGGTGATTTTCGGGATGGCCTTTTCGATCCTTGCGCGGCGGGTGGCGGGAAGTTTGGCGCTGGTGAAGTGCAGGTTCCAGGCGCGCTGGCGGCCGGGGGTCAGGGCGTCGTAGGCGGCTTTCAGATCGGGGTCGTCGTCGAATTGGTCGATCAGTTCTTGCGGGTGGGTCAGGTCTCGGTTCAGGGCCATCTTGACCTTTTGGCCGGAGTTTTCGACGGTGATCGCCTCTTGGATATAATCGCGGATCACCGGGGTGAGGCGGGTGATTTGCGCGGTGGAGGTGAAGCGAAGCTGGCGGGCGGACTGGACGTTCTCGGTCTGCTGGATCAGCAGGGTCTCGGGGTCTTTGAACAAGGCGCCTTTGAAGAACAGGAGGGCGCAGTAGTCCTTGAAGGCGTGGATCAGGACGATGTTGGCGGGGCCCTGGGTGTAGCAGGGGCAGCCCCATTTGAGGTCCTCGGTGAGGGGCATCGAAAG
>JANLQT010000645.1:0-4244 GCA_031368035.1 Rhodobacterales bacterium
TACACCAAGACCGGGGACGGCGGGCAAACCTCGCTGGGGAACGGCGCGCGGGTGGCCAAGCATGACCTGCGCGTGGCGGCCTACGGGACGGTGGACGAGACCAACGCCACGGTCGGCATGGCGCGGCTGCATGCGGATGGCGCGATGGACGACGGCTTGAAGCGGGTGTCGAACGATCTGTTCGATCTGGGCGCGGACCTGTGTACGCCGGATATCGAGAATGACGCATCGGCGCCCTACCCTCGGCTGCGGATCATCACCGGACAGGTGGACCGGCTGGAGCGCGAGATCGATGCAATGAACGAGAGGCTGACGCCGCTGCGCAGTTTCGTGCTGCCGGGCGGCTCGGCGCTGGCGGCGCATCTGCACCTGTGCCGGACGGTGTGCCGCCGGGCAGAGCGGCTGGTGGTGGAACTGGCCGAGGCCGAGGCGGTCAATCCCGAGGCGGCGAAGTATCTGAACCGCCTGTCGGACTGGTTCTTCGTCGCGGGGCGCATCGCCAACGGGGACGGCAAGGACGATGTGCTGTGGGTGCCGGGGCTGACGCGGTAGGCCAACGATTTTTCTGCGAAAAATCAGGCCTGATCCCGGCCACAGGGCCTGATTTTTCGGAGGAAAATCGTTGGCCCGGGGGTCAGGGCGCGACGGGAATCCACAGCTCGTAGCCGCCGTTGCCGGTCATGCCGTTGAACTCGGGCGGATAATATTCGACCGAGGGGCCGGCAACGGGGCCGCAGCCGGGTTGGCCGGCCCAGTGATTGTACACCTCGCCCCAGGCGGATTGCATGGTGGTGATATGGCCTTTGGTGGCGAATCGCGCCCAACGACCTGTGGGCAGCACCAGTTTGGCGAAGCCGTCCGGCAGCAGGGTGCCGGGGGCGATTTCCTGACCGCAGAGATAGTCGAACGTGCCGGTGGCCTAAGCAAAGCCGTAAGCGACGCCGTAGTAATCCGCAGGATTGGGGCTGGGGCCGCGCAGTTGCGCCTCGTTATACGCCGCCCATTGCGCCGGAATCCGGGCGCGGGTCTGCATGTCATAGCGCAGGGACGGGCCGGCGATGGTGCGCGCGGGATGGGTTTCGAAAATCGGGGCGTCGAAGATCAGGGACATGATGGGGGCAAACTCCATGGGTTGGGTCAGGGGCAGAGCCGCGAGCGAGGCGCGGGCGCGCAGGGCGCGGGGCGAGAGGCCGAATTCGGCGCGAAAGGCGCGCGTGAAGGCTTCGGGGCTGGCGTATCCGGCGTACAGCGCCAGAGTCAGGACGCTGGCAGAGGTGGAGATCAACGCCTCTGCCGCCCGGGTCAGGCGGCGGCGCCAGACGTAGCGCATCACCGGCTGGCCGGTCAGCGCGGTGAAGCTGCGCGACAGGTGGAAGGGCGTGACCTTCAGCGTCTCGGCCAGACCCGCCAAGGTCAGCGGGCCGTTGAGGTTGGTTTCGATTTGCCACAGCGCCTTGTCCACAATCCCCATCAGCGTTCCCTTTCCTGGCCTTCGTGCCAAAGCGCTCGTCCCCTGTCCTGACCGCAGTTGACTTCTGCGAAGGGTTTTCATGGCGTCCCTGCGACAAACCGCGTCGATTTTGGTCTGTTGCCGCTGCACCTAACAGGCTAAGACCGGGCGGGAGCTTGTCACGGCCTGTTTTGGCCGGAAATGGAGATTTGCGCGATGAAGGTGTTGGTGCCTGTCAAACGTGTGATCGACTACAACGTGAAGGTTCGCGTCAAGGCGGACGGGTCCGGTGTCGATCTGGCCAATGTGAAGATGTCGATGAACCCGTTCGACGAGATCGCCGTGGAAGAGGCGATCCGTCTGCGGGAAAAGGGTGTGGTGACCGAGGTCGTCGTGGTGTCGATCGGCGTGAAGCAGTCGCAAGAGACCTTGCGGACGGCGCTGGCGATGGGCGCGGACCGGGCGATCCTGATTGAAGCGACCGACAATGTGCAGACCGACATTGAACCGCTGGCCGTTGCCAAGCTGCTGGCGGCGGTGGCGCGCGACGAAGCGCCGGGGCTGGTGCTGTGCGGCAAGCAGGCGATCGACAATGACATGAATGCCACCGGGCAGATGCTGTCGGCGCTGCTGGGCTGGGCGCAGGGGACGTTCATTTCGGAACTGGCGATTGCGGATGGCAAAGCCGTGGTGACGCGGGAAGTGGATGGCGGGTTGCAGACGATTTCCGTGTCGCTGCCTGCCGTGCTGACGGTGGATTTGCGGCTGAACGAGCCGCGCTATGCCAGCCTGCCGAACATCATGAAGGCGAAGATGAAGCCGTTGGCGCTGAAGACCCCGGCGGATTACGGGGTGGACGTGACGCCGCGGTTGCAGGTGCTGAAAACCATTGAACCGGCGGGCCGCAAGGCCGGCGTGAAGGTCGGCTCTGTCGCCGAGCTGATTTCGAAGCTGCGCGACGAAGCGGGGGTGATCTGACATGGCCGTTCTTCTTCTTGCGGATGTGAATGAGGGCGCTTTGGCAACCGATCAGGTGGCCAAGACTTTGGCTGCCGTGAAGGTGCTGGGCGAAGTGCATGTGCTGGTGGCAGGCCAGGGCGGCGACGGCGCGGCGGCGGAAGCGGCCAAGCTGGACGGCGTGTCGAAGGTGCTGTTTGCCGGAGATCACGCCTATTGCCACGGGCTGGCGGAATCGACGGCCGATCTGGTGGTGTCGCTGGCGGGGGGCTATAGCCACATCTGCGGCGCGGCGACGGCGTTCAACAAGAACGTCATGCCGCGCGTGGCCGCATTGCTGGACGTGATGGTGATTTCGGATGCGACGGCGGTTCTGGATGGGGAGACGTTCGAGCGCCCGATCTATGCCGGGAACGCGATCCAGACGGTGAAATCCGCGGATGCCAAGAAGGTGTTCACCGTGCGGACGGCGGCGTTTACGGCGGTTGGGTCCAGTGGGTCGGCGTCGGTGGAAGCGGTTGCCGGTCCGACCGGGTCGGGCCTGTCGGCCTGGGTCGAGGACAAGGTGGCGACCTCGGACCGTCCGGAGTTGACGAGCGCGAAGATCGTCGTTTCGGGCGGGCGCGGGATCGGGTCGAAGGAAAGCTTCGACATCATCGAGCAGCTGGCGGACAAGCTGGGCGCGGCGGTGGGGGCGAGCCGGGCGGCGGTGGATTCGGGCTATGCGCCGAACGACTGGCAGGTCGGGCAGACCGGCAAGGTCGTCGCGCCGAACCTGTATGTCGCCATCGGGATTTCCGGGGCGATCCAGCATCTGGCGGGGATGAAGGATTCGAAGGTCATCGTCGCCATCAACAAGGACGACGAAGCGCCGATCTTCCAGGTTGCGGATTACGGGCTGGTGGCGGATTTGTTTACCGCCGTGCCGGAGTTGATTGCGAAGTTGTGATCTGCCGAGAAGATGGGTGAATCACCCATCCTACGGGCGCGCAAATTGTAGGATGGGTGATTCACCCATCATTTGAACGGGCGCCTTTGTGGGCGCCCGTTTTCAATGCAGGAACCGTTTCAGCCCGGTGATCACGGTGTTGGCCACCTCGCGGTGCGCCATGGGGCCTGGCAGGGCGGCGGCGGCAGGGGCTTCCAGCGGGGCGAACACCATGCCCGACAGGCCCTCGATCCGGGCGGTATCGGCCACCACCGCCTCGGCATAGGCGGCTGCATGGGGGCGTAGGGCCCCGATCATCTCGGCCGTCACGAACAGCGGGTCCTGCCCCAAGGTGATGCGCTGACCTTCGGTCGGGGGGCGCTTGCGGCCGACCCACAGAAGCAGCGTGCGTTCGGCGGGCAGGTGCAACAGAAGGTCGCGCATCCGGCTGACCCAGGCGGCACGAAGCTCTTCGGCCACCACCTCGAACCGGGGGGGCGAGACCGTCATCAGGCCCTGGATCATGTGCCGGGTGAAGTTGTATTCGGTGAAATCCACCTCTCGGAACATCGATTTCAACATCGGGGTCGCGCCAAGGAAGCGGTCGTTGCGGCGCGGATGCACCGAATAGAACCGGTTGGTCAGGTTCTGCGCGCCCATCACCTGGACCACCACGGCTTCGGCCTTGCGCGCGACGTCCAGCACGTCGGGGTCGTTCAGATAGACATCGACCCCGGCGTTCACGAAAGACAGGTTCACCGCGCCAAAACCAAACTCGTCTTCCACCAGATCCGGAAACGGATCGGAGACATACTTGCCATAGCTTTCCGTTCCGCCAAGGAAAGCAATATAGGGCCTTTCCAGCGAGCGCCTTGGCCCGCGGAACAAAAGCCGGGACGTGCCATAACG
>JANLQT010000659.1:0-6948 GCA_031368035.1 Rhodobacterales bacterium
GTGTTGCGGTTGCTCAGCAAAGCTTGAAGCTCAGCGCGGTCGGCGGGGCCCAGGTAAAGGCAGATGTCGGAGCGTCTCATCTCCCGAACATGCCACAGCCGGTAGCAGTTGGGAATCCTATGTCAGGCGTAGAACACTAGCTCCTGACGCAGGCTGCGCGACGCCTCCATCTTCAACTCGCCTGCCCGATGGTCCGCCATAAACCGACCGAACTGCAAACACGAAAGCTTCTTGTTGAAAAGGACCGCCCCGTACGCAGTTGCGCCGGGCAGATGGAACACCTTATTTGCCAGATCGACACCGATGATGCTAACTTGCTCCATGGAATTTCTCTCGTGGGCTCGGCATCACAAGCATGGCGTGGTGCGACGCCGTCCCTCATCGTCGCCTTTAGCCGCCTAATTCGGCTGCAGGTCCTGCATTGGAAAGGTTCTGCCTCAATGCGGGCCAACTTTGGTGAGCGGATCAGCGACTATCGAACTCCCTCGATCGCTGGATACTAGACCCGTGGCCGGTAACTGCAATCGTGCATTAGCCACCACTCAAACGCATGCCGGTTTCGGCATCAAACAGATGGGTCAGCGCGGCATCGTAGCTTAGGGATACTTTGGTTCCACTTGCTGCTTCAAAGCGGCCCCGCAGGACGACGTTCATTTTCTGACCTGCTTGCATCACGACAATATGCGTTTCTGAACCTGTGGGTTCCACCACGCGAACATTGGCGGGAATTCCGGTTTCTGTGAGCGTGATATGTTCGGGGCGGACGCCCATGAGGACTTTGCGGCCCATGTCCACATCAAATGCTGCTGGCCAAAGAGTTTCGTCCGCCGCTCGAATGCCGCCAGGCTCCGCCACACCCGCGACAAGGTTCATCGTGGGGGAGCCTATGAAGGTTGCAACAAAGACGTTGGCGGGCCGGTCGTACAGTTCCAGAGGGGTGCCGTATTGTTCAAGATTGCCCTTGTTGAAGATCATGATCTGATTGGCCATCGTCATCGCTTCGACCTGGTCGTGGGTGACAAACAGGATCGTTGTCTTCAGGCGTTCATGCAGTTCCTTGATTTCGATGCGCATTTGAACACGCAATTTGGCGTCCAGATTTGACAGCGGCTCGTCAAACAGGAACACGGCCGGATCGCGGACAATGGCGCGGCCCATTGCGACGCGCTGGCGCTGACCGCCGGAAAGTTGGCGGGGGTAGCGGTCAAGCATGTCTTCCAGCCCCAGAATGGTGGCAGCGGCGCGGGCTTTGGCCAAGCGTTCGGCCTTGGGCATACCCGCGACGCGAAGCGCAAAAGCCATGTTTTCCGCAACCGTCATATGTGGGTATAGCGCGTAATTCTGAAACACCATGGCGATGTTGCGGTCCTTCGGATCGAGATCGTTCAGCACCCGACCACCAATTTCGATGGTGCCCGAAGTGATGTCCTCCAGCCCCGCGATCATCCGCAAAGTCGTTGACTTGCCGCAGCCGGAAGGCCCAACCAGCGCCACGAAGTCACCGTCGCGGATGGTCGCGCTCAGACCGGGGATGGCAACGACGGCGCCGTAGTTCTTCGTGACGTTCTTGAACGACAGATCTGCCATCATTCCCTCCTCTCGGTTCATTTCTTCGCTCCGGCAGAAATGCCGAAAATCGGAGTTTCTAGCGCGACACAGTGTTCACGGCGCGCGCCGGATAGGGGGTAGGCGGCTTCGAGACCTCGTCCAAAGTCGCCAGTTCTTCGGCAGTAAGCGTCAGGGCAGAGGCTGCCAGATTGCCAGCAAGCTGGTCGGAGGTGCGAGCGCCGATCACCACCGATGCCACGGTGGGCTGTGCAAGAAGCCATGCCAGCGATACTTGCGCCGCAGTCGCGCCGGAATGCGCCGCTGCAACTGCTTCCACAGCGGCCAGCGTGCGCCAGTTGGCGTCCGTAGCGCGGCGCACCCAGGATTCTTCCCATTCATCTGGCGTGCCACCAATGCGGCCATCGGTGGCTGTCGGCCGATCCCCAGCCTTGTATTTACCGCTTAGGAATCCCCCACCAAGTGGACCCCATGGCACCAGGCTGACCCCTTCGGCGACGCACAGAGGCGTGATTTCGGTTTCCACGCCACGCTCGACCAGCGAGTATTGGTACTGCGCCCCGATGAAGCGGGCCCAACCCCGGCTGTCGCTCAGGCCGAGCGATTTCATGGTCTGCCAAGCAGCGAAGTTTGATACGCCGAGATAGCGGACCTTGCCAGCCGTCACCAGATCGTCGAACGCGCGCAGCGATTCTTCAAGCGGGGTGAAGGTGTCCCAGCCATGCATGTAGAACACGTCGATCACATCGGTCCCGATGCGGCGCAGGCTGGCCTCAAGTGCATCGTTGATATGGCGGCGCGACAGGCCCGCATGGTTGGGGCCGGAACCCGTGGGCCAGCGCACCTTGGTGGCGATGACCGCGTCCGCACGGCGGCCCTTCAATGCCTTGCCCACGATCTCTTCGGCGCGGCCACCTGCGTAAACGTCTGCCAGATCGAAGTGATTGCCGCCCGCCGCCACATAGGCATCGACAAGACGCCGCGCATGATCCTCTGGCGTGCCGCGACCACTGTCTTCGCCAAACACCATAGTGCCAAGCGCAAGCTCTGACACCAGCAGCCCCGAATTTCCCAAACGACGATATTGCATGTGGATTTCCTTTGAGGTCACGACTTGACCGAGCCTGCGGTGAGGCCGTGGACGAAGTAGCGTTGAAGTGAAAAGAAGACGGCCAACGGGAGGACCATCGAGATGAAGGCACCGGCGGTCAGCAGGTGCCAGTCGTTGCCGCGCGAGCCGACAATCTCGGCCAGGCGCATGGTCAGCACCTGCACTTTGGGCTGACTGCCGATGAAGATCAGCGCCACCAGATAGTCGTTCCAGACCCACAGAAACTGGAAGATGGCGTAAGACGCGAGAACCGGCCCCGAAAGCGGCAGGATGATCAGGCGGAAGATGGTGAGATGGCTTGCCCCATCGACCATCGCGGCCTCCAGCAGTTCGCGCGGCAGAGAGGCGATGTAGTTGTAGAGCAGATAGATCGCCAGCGGCAGACCCAAGCCGGTATGGGCGAGCCAGACCGCAAGATAGGTGCCGTTCAGGTCAAGCTTCACATAGTCCGACAGCACCGGCACCAGCGAGATTTGTAGCGGCACCACCAGCAATGACACGACCAGCGCGAACAACGGCCCCCGGCCCGGAAAGCGCACCCAGGCAAAGCCATAGGCGGCAAAAGCGGCGATGATCAAAGGCAGCAGCACCGACGGCAGGGTAACGGCGAGGCTGTTCAGAAACGCGCCAGACAGGTCATCGCCGCGCAGGGTCTGCTTGACGCCTTCGGGGCTGGTGACCTCATACTCTTTGCCGGTCATAACGTTCTGATAGTTGCTGAGTGTGAAGTTGGTGGAAGCGGTCCACTTCTCCTCTTGCACTTGAACTTTGCCGAGACGGCGGTTGCCGACCCACAGAACGCGCTTGCCATCGGGCGTGGTGACGCCTTTGCGCAACTCTTCGAATGTGCCGCTGACGCCTGCAATTGCCATCACTCCGCTGCGGTCCAGCGTCGTGTCGGGCTTGACGGTTTCGACCGTAGTCCATTCCATATGCGGAACAATGGTCCACCAGCCGGTGTTGCGCACATCGTCGGAACTGCGGAAGGATGAGATGAACAGGCCAAGGGTTGGCACCAGCCAAAGGGCGCACAGCAGGGCCAGAACGACATTGGGCACCAGCCCGCCGCGACGCGGTGATTTGGTCTTGATCGCCATCAGAGCGGCTCGTTCTTGTTGAAGTTGCGAAGGTTGTACAGGATCACCGGCACCACGGCCGCCAACAGCACGATGGCGATGGCCGAGCCGAGCCCGGCATTGCGGTTGACGAAATACTGGTTGTAGAACTGCGTGGCGATCACGTCGGTGCCGAACTGGCCGCCGGTCATCACCAGCACGATGTCAAATATCTTCAGTGTGAAGATCGTCACTGTGGCCGAAACGGCGATCAGCGTGGGCTTGATCAGCGGCAGAACGATCCAGAAGAAGGTCCGCACTTCGCCCGCACCATCAATACGCGCCGCCTCTAGCAATTCTGTCGATACGTTCTTGATGGCGGCAGAAAACAGAACCATCGCGTAGCCGGTCTGCATCCAGACCAAGATGACAATCAGAAACAGGTTATTCCACGGTTGTAGCAACTGGATCCACGCCTGCGGCTCACCCCCGAAGGCTGTGACGATGGCGTTCAGAAGGCCGATCTGCGGCTCGCTGGCGTCCTTCACCGCATAGATGAATTTCCAGATGATGCCCGCGCCGACCAGCGAGATCGCCATCGGCATGAAAATGATCGACTTGGCGGTCTTTTCAAAGCCGCTTCGATCGGCCAAGGCGGCAATCAGCAGGCCGAAGATGACCGTAAACCCCGCGCCGAAGACCAGCCAAAGCAGATTGTTGCGGAAGGTCACCAGCATGAACGGTTCGGTGAACACCGAGATATAGTTGGCGATGCCGACAAAAACCGTGCCATCGCGGTTGAAAAGGCTGGCCACAAAGGTGCGCACCATGGGCAGGCCAACAAAATAACCCACCATCACCAGGCCGGGACCGACAAAAGGCAGAGGCTGCAAACGGCGCGCCCAAGCCCGCGGCAAGTGCCGCAAAACACCGTCAAAGGCAAGGTAGAGGACGGCAAAGCTGATGCTGAACCCGACAATCGCGATGCCTGCCGTGACCAGGCGGGGCAGATCGGTGTCGCGCAGAAAGAAGAAGCCGAACGAGAGCGTGGCAATCGCCGCTGCACCTATCGCCAGATTGGCGGCAAGGCCAAGTGCGGCGCGCAATTCGACGCGCCCGCCCGGTGAAGGGGCCGTGGTTTGGCTTGTCATGGAACGACCTCTTGAAATCCGTGGGCCTTGAACGGCTGCCGTGAGCGCTGGAAAGGACCCTCGCATCCCCAAAGGGGGGGGACGCGAGGGCAAGGCCCGAGGAAGCTTGGGAGCATATCCCGGGAGGGATTACTTCGCAGGCCAGGAGGCGTCGATGTTGGCAAGTGCGGTATCAAGATCTTCCGAACCGCTGACCCACGAGGTCATTTCTTTCCAGAATGAACCCGCGCCGACTTCACCAGGCATCAGGTCCGACCCGTCAAAGCGCACACTGGTGGCTTCGGCGAGGATCTTGGCAACGCCGCGATCGCTGTCGTTGCCGTACCATTCCAGTTGCGCGTCCTTGTGCGGCGAGATAGTGCCGCCCGAGGCCAGCCAGGTCTTGAGGTGTTCGCCACGGGTGAACCATGCCATCACGGCTTGGGTTTCCGGACGGTCATTGAACATCGACCAGATGTCGCCGCCGACCAAGGCAGGCTTCCCAAAAGCGGGATCAATGCCGGGCAGATAAAAGAAGTCATAGTCAACGCCCGGCTTCAGGTCACGATCCTTGGGGAAGAAACTGGTGATGAAGTTGCCTTGCTTGTGCAGCCAGCACTTCGGCGGATCGGCAAACATCGGGGCCGGTGCGTCGCCAAACGACGTCGACACGATCGCCTTGGTGCCGCCATAGACCAATTTGTCGTTAAACCAGATCGCGGCAACCTGTTCGGCGGCCTGCTTCACTTCCGGCGAGGCAAACTTCAATTCGCCGGTGGTCCACTTGTCGTAGTTCTCGAGCGAGGTGGTGCGCAGCATCATCTCCTCGATCCAGTCGGTGGCAGCCCAGCCAGTGGCAGCACCAGACTCGATGCCGATGCACCACGGCGTGTCGCCATCGGCGACGATCTTGTCCTGAAGTGCGGTCAACTCAGCCCAAGTCGTGGGAATTGTATACCCAGCCTCATCGAAGGTTTTCTTGGGATACCATACAAGGCTCTTTACGTTGACACGTTCCCAGACACCGACCATTTTGCGCGTGCCGTCAAGACCGGGCTTGGTCGCCATGTCGAGCCAGCTTTGCAGATATTGACCCTGCAGATAGTCCGCGCTCATGAAGCTGCCCAGATCGACAAGCTTGCCGGTCTTGGCAAAGTTTCCCATCAGGCCGGGTTGCGGGAAGTCCACGATGTCAGGCGTGTTGCCGGCATCCACGCGCGTCGCGATGGTGGCTTCGAACTGCTTCGAGCTTTCATATTGAATGTCGATCCCGGTCGCTTCCTCAAAGGCCTTGACGTTCTCGTTGAACTTGACCTCGTCGGCATCCGCAAAGGCGCCGAATGCGGTGACGACCGTGCCTTTGAATTTACCCGCCAGCGCGTCGGTCAGAACCTGCGGCACGTCCTGCGCCAGAACCGGCGCGGCCAGCGCGGTTGCGCCCAGCAATGCCGCGCTGAATAGCAGATGTAGCTTCGATTTCGACATGGTAGTCCTCCCTAGATGTCCAGGCGGCTTTCGGTGCCGCTTACCTTAGAACTCAAAGAAACAAGGCTTTTCCGGACGCAAAATGCGACGCGGTTTGGCCGTGCGAACGGCACGACACGCCATGCGGTAAAATATTGAACGAACCCACCAGATGACCACGCAGCCTTCCAGACAACGTGCGATTGCGGTTTCCTTCTCTCTCGAGATCAACCATAGTCATTTTGTCTATCGTTGGTCAAACGAATTTTGTCTAACGATAGACAAAAGTGACGGATAAAGGCTGGACGGCTCCACGGCGAGGAACTTTATGACGACTATCAAGACCGTTGCCGACCGTGCCGGTGTTTCGCTGAAAACTGTTTCCCGAGTTCTTTCCGCCCCCGATACCGTATCCGAGAAGACGCGCAGCAAGGTCCTTGCCGCAGCCAAGGCGCTTAACTTCGTGCCCGACCGGCGCGCGCAAGCCATGCGATCCGGACGTTCGGGCGTCATTGGGCTCCTGACCGACGTTGTGGCCAGCACTCCGTGTTCGATAGATATCGTAAAGGGTGTAGAGGAAGCACTGGCCACGCGCCACATGTCGCTGCTGATCGGCAATATG
>JANLQT010000660.1:0-2392 GCA_031368035.1 Rhodobacterales bacterium
GGGGCGGCGGCGATGCCGACAAGGCCGCAGACCCGTTCGGGCAGGGCGCGCGCCACCAGCAGCGAAATCCAGCCGCCCATCGACGAGCCGACCAGCACCTGCGGGCCGGTGGTCAGGGCGCCAAGGACGGCCATCGCATCCTCGGCCCCTGCGCCGATGGTATAGTCCAGAAAATCGCCCGAGGATTGGCCGTGGCCGGAATAGTCAAACCGGACGAAGGCCCTGCCCTGCCGTGCCGCCCAATCGGCGAGGAAGGCGGCCTTGGTGCCGGTCATGTCGGACCGGAACCCGCCCAGAAACACCACGCCCGGCCCCTGCCCCGCGCTGCGGTCAAAGGCGATGCGGCGGCCTTGCGGCGTGGTCAGGAAATCACTCATCCGGCCTTTTTACACGCGCATCCCGGGCTTGCCAGCCCTCCTCGCGCCCGCCCGGTTGACATTGCACCGTGCCCTCGGCACAAAGCCCGCACATAACCCGCAACCGGGCGTTTCGTAGACGCCAAATCGACGAGGATGCCTTCATGGCCCAGATTTCCCTGACATTTCCCGATGGCAACAAGCGTGAATTCGCAAGCGGCGTGACGGCTGGCGAAGTGGCGGCGTCAATCTCGACCTCGCTGGGCAAGGCCGCGATTTCGGCGCAGGTGGGTGGCAAGCACTGGGATTTGCAGTGGCCGATCTTGGCGGATGCTTCGATCAGCATCAACACGATGAAGGATGACGGCCCGGCGCTTGAGCTGATCCGGCATGATCTGGCGCATATCATGGCGCGGGCGGTGCAAGAGCTGTGGCAGGACGTGAAGGTCACCATCGGCCCGGTGCGCGAATATGGCTGGTTTTATGACTTCGACCGGGCCGAGCCGTTCACGCCGGAAGATCTGGGGGCCATCGAGGCGCGGATGAAGCAGATCATCAACGCGCGCGAGCCGGTGCGGACCGAGGTCTGGTCCCGCGCGGACGCAATCCGGTTCTATGAAGACAAGAACGAGCCGTTCAAGGTCGAGCTGATCGCCCGCATCCCCGAAGGCGAGGACCTGCGGATGTATTGGCATGGCTATTGGCAAGATCTGTGCCGCGGCCCGCATTTCCAGCACACGGGGCAACTTCCGGCGGATGCGTTCAAGCTGACGCATGTGGCGGGGGCCTATTGGCTTGGGGACGCCTCGCGCCCGATGTTGCAGCGCATCTATGGACTGGCGTTCAAGAACCGCGACGATCTGAAAGCGCATCAGGTGATGCTGGAAGAGGCCGGCAAACGCGATCACCGCAAGCTGGGCCGCGAGATGGAACTGTTCCATTTGCAGGACGAAGCGCCGGGCATGGTGTTCTGGCATCCGAACGGCTGGCAGATCTGGCGCTCGCTTGAGGATTACATGCGGGGCCGCCAGCGCGCGGCGGGCTATAAGGAAATCCGCACGCCGCAGGTGGTGGACCGTATCCTGTGGGAGAAGTCGGGCCATTGGGAAGCCTACCGCGAGAACATGTTCCTGGTCGAAGTGGACGAGGACGGCGCCAAGGAAAAGCGCATCAACGCGCTGAAGCCGATGAATTGCCCCTGCCATGTGCAGGTGTTCAACCAGGGCCTGAAGTCTTACCGCGACCTGCCGCTGCGGCTGGCGGAGTTCGGGTCGTGCCACCGGTATGAGTCTTCGGGGTCCATGCACGGGCTGATGCGGGTGCGCGGGTTTACGCAGGACGATGCGCATATCTTCTGCACGGAAGACCAGATTGAATCCGAATGTGCGAATTTCATCGCGCTGTTGTCGTCGGTCTACAAGGACCTCGGCTTTGACAAGTTCGACATCAAGCTGTCGACGCGCCCCGATGTCCGCATCGGCTCGGATGCGACCTGGGACCAGCTGGAGGGCGCGCTGAAATCGGCCATCGAGCATCTGGGCCTGCCCTATCAGATCAACCCCGGCGATGGGGCGTTCTATGGCCCGAAGCTGGACTTCAAGCTGACGGACGCCATTGGCCGCGAATGGCAATGCGGCACGTTTCAGGTCGACGGCAACACGCCGACGCGGCTGGATGCCGAATATGTCGGCGAGGATGGGGCCAACCACCGGCCCTATATGCTGCACCGGGCGATCCTGGGCTCGTTCGAGCGGTTCATCGGCATATTGATCGAAAACTACGCCGGCAAGCTGCCGTTCTGGCTGGCGCCGCGTCAGGTGGTGGTGGCGTCGATCGTCTCGGATGCCGATGGCTTCGTGAACGAGATCGTGGCCGAGTTGCGCAAAGCCGGGGTGCGGGCGGAAGCTGATGTGCGGAATGAGAAGATCAACTACAAGGTCCGCGAGCATTCCTTGGGCAAGGTGCCGGTGCTGCTGGCGATCGGGCAAAAGGAAGTCGCGGACCGGACGGTTTCGCTGCGGCGACTGGGCGACAAC
>JANLQT010000709.1:0-1581 GCA_031368035.1 Rhodobacterales bacterium
GCGATCCCGATCCCAGCGTGGAACGGGTGGCGGCGTACCTGCCGTTGCCGGCGCTGCCGGTCTGGCTGACCGCGCCCGCACCCTTGCGACAGAACGCAAGGGTGCGGCGGGTGATGGAGCATCTGGCGGGTGAGTTCAGGGCCCTTCCCGCCGTCGCGGGATAGCCCTTGCGCCGCAGCGTTCGGGGGTTAGGTTGGCGGGGACATAAGGATGTATCCCATGCGTATCTTCAGCACCATCGTCGGCGCCATTCTGATCCTGCTTGGCGGTGTCTGGACCCTTCAGGGCGCGAATATCCTGAAAGGCTCGGCCGTCATGTCGGGGCAAAGCCAGTGGATCTGGTATGGTCTGGGCTTGGTGATCGTCGGGCTTTTGATCCTTTGGTCAACCTGGCGCCGCCGGAGCTGACCCCACCCGAGGCGCACCGCCAGCTTGACCCCGCGCGCGCCATTGGCTAGGCCAGCCGCGACCCTTTTGCTGGAGCCCGCCATGGCCAATCCCTCGTTGCTTATCCTTGCCGGTGACGGCATCGGCCCGGAAGTCATGGGCGAGGTGAAGAAGATCATCGCCTGGATGGGCGAAAAGCGCGGCGTCACGTTTGACGTCAGTGAGGATCTTGTGGGCGGCTGCGCTTATGACGCACATGGCAAGCCCCTGTCCGATGCGACCATGGCCAAAGCGCAGGCGGTGGACGCGGTGCTGCTGGGCGCGGTGGGCGGGCCGCAATACGACGCCCTCGACTTCAGCCTGAAGCCGGAACGCGGCCTGTTGCGCCTGCGCAAGGAAATGGACCTTTACGCCAATCTGCGGCCTGCGCAGTGCTTTGACGCCTTGGCGGACTTTTCCAGCCTGAAGAAGGAAGTCGTTACCGGTCTGGATATCATGATCGTGCGCGAACTCACCTCGGGCGTCTATTTCGGCGAGCCGCGCGGCATCTTCACCGAAGGCAACGAACGGGTCGGCATCAACACCCAGCGCTATACCGAAAGCGAGATCGCCCGGGTGGCGCGGTCGGCGTTTGAACTGGCGCGGGTGCGGGGGAACAAGGTCTGCTCGATGGAGAAGGCCAATGTCATGGAATCCGGCGTGCTGTGGCGGCAGGTCGTGCAGGAGGTGCATGACAAGGAATATCCGGATGTCGCGCTCAGCCACATGTATGCCGACAACGGCGCGATGCAACTGGTGCGCTGGCCCAAGCAGTTCGACGTGATCGTCACCGACAACCTGTTTGGCGATGTGCTGTCGGACTGCGCCGCGATGCTGACCGGCAGCCTGGGCATGCTGCCCTCGGCCAGTCTTGGCGCGCCGATGGCCAATGGAAGGCCGAAGGCGCTGTATGAACCCGTGCATGGTTCGGCCCCCGATATTGCCGGCACCGGCAAGGCCAATCCGATCGCCTGCATCCTGTCGTTTGCGATGGCGCTGCGCTATTCCTTCGCCATGGGCGAGGACGCGGCGCGCATCGAAAAGGCCGTCGAGACGGTGCTGGCCGACGGCCTGCGTACCGCCGATCTGATGGGCCCGGACGGCGGGGTGCCGGTTTCGACCACGCAGATGGGCGATGCGGTGATTGCGGCGCTG
>JANLQT010000726.1:0-1541 GCA_031368035.1 Rhodobacterales bacterium
CCAGTGTTTTGATCATCAGGAGGCCAGAGCAGCATTGCATCAGAAAGCCCGTCCGCTTGGCGGAGCGGTGAATCCCATTGATTCCGCTCAGAGATTTCGTTTGACAAAGCTGCCCCCCTTGACCTACCCCTTGATGATCGAAGAATTGCGCCCGGAGGATAACTCTCGCGGGCGCTTTCGTTTTCCCCGTATCGCGGATCCCGTTTCAGCCGTTGGCATCGCCCAGCGCGCTTTGGCACATCCGCCTGCCCCAAATGAGAATCGCCCATGGACCTCGTCTTTGCGCCGAGCCAGATTGAGACTTGGCCACTCGACCGGCTGCGGCCCTATGCCCGCAATGCCAAGATCCACGGCACGGACCAGGTGGCCAAGATCGCGGCCAGCATGGCGGAGTTCGGTTGGACCGTGCCGTGCCTTGTGGCCGACGATGGTGAACTGATCGCCGGGCACGGCCGGGTGTTGGCCGCCATCATGCTGGGGCTGAAGGACGTACCGGTGATCCGGCTCGGCCACCTCGACGAGGCCGAGCGTCGGGCTTACCGCATCGCTGACAACAAGCTGACCGAGTTGGGCGAATGGGACGAGGCCATGCTGCGCGACGAGATCGCCGGGCTGCTGGCCGACGATTTCGACCTGTCGCTGCTGGGGATCACCGACGAGGATCTGGACGCCCTGCTGCGGGATCCGGATCAGGGGGATGGTGGTGCTGTCGAGGGCGAGGATGACATTCCGGAACCGCCGGTCACGCCGGTATCGGTGGCGGGCGACCTCTGGCAACTCGAATCGCATCGCCTGATCTGCGGCGACAGCACGTCTGCCGATGTCGTCGGGCGGCTCTTGGGCGATGTGAAGCCACTGCTCATGGTGACGGACCCGCCCTATGGCGTGGAATACGATCCGTCCT
This sequence comes from Rhodobacterales bacterium, assembly GCA_031368035.1. Lineage (GTDB taxonomy): Bacteria > Pseudomonadota > Alphaproteobacteria > Rhodobacterales > Rhodobacteraceae > Stagnihabitans. The sequence continues at coordinate 905 of JANLQT010000726.1, forward strand.
GGCGCAACCAGGCGGGCGCGGCCAAGACCAAGCGCACCGGCAAGGTCTTGAACGACGACGGGGCCGACTGGCGCGAGGCTTGGGCGCTGTTCCCCGGCGATGTGGCTTATGTCTGGCATGGCGCGCTGCATGCCACCACCGTCGCCGAAAGCCTGGTGGCGGCTGGTTTCGCCGTCAGGTCGCAGATCATCTGGGCCAAGGATCGGCTGGTGCTCAGCCGCGGCGATTACCACTGGCAGCATGAACCCTGCTGGTATGCCGTGAAGAAAACCGGCAAGGGCCATTGGGCCGGGGACCGCAAGCAGACCACCCTCTGGCACATCTCCGGCAAGGATCAGGATGCCGCCACCGTGCACGGCACCCAGAAGCCGGTAGAGTGCATGCGCCGCCCGATGCTGAACAACTCCAGCCCCGGTCAGGCGGTGTTTGAACCCTTCATGGGATCCGGCACCACGCTGATCGCGGCGGAAACCACCGGGCGGGTCTGCTTCGGGATCGAATTGAACCCGGTCTATGTCGATGTGGCCATCGAGCGCTGGCAGCAGTTCACCGGCGCAAACGCCATCCTGGCCGAGACCGGCGAGACCTTTGCCGGCCTGAAGGCCAAGAGGCTCGCGGCATGAACGCACCCCTGTCG
>JANLQT010000737.1:0-10904 GCA_031368035.1 Rhodobacterales bacterium
TCGGTGGCCTCACTGGGCGACAGCACCTCACGCCAGCGGGTGCCAGGGGCCAGATGACGCGGATCGCCCATCCAGGCGAAGGGCAACTCGGCACCCAGGGCAAGCCGCGCCTTCACCGCCAGTTCCGGCCCGATGCCCGAAGGCTCGCCGCAGGTCATGACAACCGGTGTCGCAAGGGGGACGGGGCCGGGCTTCATCGGGCTCAGAAATCCTTGATGATCGCGTCCGACCGCATCTGGTTCAGCCAGCCTTCGGCCAGAAGCCCCAGCTTGCGGTTCACCAGTTGCTGGCGAACGGCATCGCGTGAGGCGGGGATCGCGGTTTGCGGGACCATCCCGCACAGCATCACCAGATCGGTTCCGCCATCGCTGCGCGGCACCAGCTGGGTCTCGCCGGGGTCCATCTGCGCCAGAACACCCGCAAACGGGCTGGGCAGGCTGCGCTGCGCTGTGGTCTGGCGTACAAGCGCCTCTTCGGGCAGGCCTCGCGCGGCCGGGTACAAAGCATCGCAAGTGGTGACGTGTCCCGCCAGTGCGGCAGCGGCTGCTTGCTGGCCCGGGGCAAAGCCCATCACCGCATAGTCCACCTCATAGGCCGGTTTGCCCTTGGCCGGGCCCGGGCTTTGATCGCGCAGATAATAAATCTCGATGCCGCCTTCAACCGGGACGGCTTTGGACACCTGGCCGGGCTTGAGCCCCTTGATGGCCGCGGCCACTTCCGGCGTCAAAGCCGACACCAGTTGCCAGTCCAGCACGCCGCCGCCCGCCGCCTTGGGGCCCTTGGAGTACTTCTGGGCAAAGATCATGAAGGCGTTGGAGGAAAAGGTGCCATCGATGATCCGCTGCGCCAGCAGCGCGGGATCGCCATGCTCGGAGTCCCTGGGCAAGAATATCTCCGCCAGCGAGACCTGCAATTCGCTGCCCCCCGCCACGCCCGCCCCGATCGCCCGGTCAATCTCGGCTTCGGTGACGATGATCGTGCCCGAAAATTTCTTGCGCACGGCGCCGCGCCAGACAATGCCCGCCTTGACGAAATCCCGCATGGATTCGGCATCCACCCCGCGTGTGGCCAGATACTGGATCAGTTGCTGTGCATCCAATTTGCCGCGCGCCGCAAATTCGGTCAGTCCCTGTTGCACGTCGCCATTGGCGATGCGGACGTCCAGCGACCTGGCCGCGGCCAGACGCAAGCGGTCTTCAATCAGACTTTGCCGTGCGGCCTTGGCGACATCGCCCTTCTGGTTCAAAGCGGTCATCAGAAGGATGCGCTGATCAAGCTCGAAATTGGTCACGACCTCGTCATTGATCTGAATGGCCGGAGAGATGGACGTGTCCGCCGCAGCGACGCCGAGGCCCATTCCCAGCCCCATCCCGAGTGCAAGGGCAAGGCACAAGGCCGCCCTCGTCCCCCCTGCAAACCGCTTTGTGCCCCAAGTCCTGGCTGTCGTCATGCCCATCCACCTATTGCCGACATTGGCGGGCCGGGCCCGGAAGTCCGCTGCCACCAAAGCCCAGAAGTTCGACCGCAAGACCAAAATCCGTGCTGGGTTGCACAGTAGTCGAGGAGGTGAACCGACGCGAGAGCGAAACATCAACGTTCAAGCACTCGTTGCGGAACGTGAGGACGGCCCCCGCCTGCGAGAACGTGGAGTCGGCGACGTTGTAGCGGCTGGCACCCCGGATCGTCCAAGTGGCGGTCAGGTCATAGCCGCCCGCCACTACCAGTTCCGAGATTGGGTCGGGTCGGTCCTCTTGCATGTCGGCCTCGACGAACGAATAGCCAATCGCGAGGTCATAATTTGCCTGCACCATGTCCATGCGAAATTCTTCCTTGGTCAGGCCAAGACGATCCCCCAGCACAATCCGGTTCGTCAGTTGCAACCCATCATTGGTGCCGTCGGACAAGTTGACAGCGATCATCCAGTCCGAAAACTGGGCATCAAGCCCCGAAGATGGCGGAAAACCCACTGGCTCATTCAACCGCAGCACACGCCCGGCCGTAAGGCCGAGATCATAGCCATCGGCAAAGATCGCCTCATAATTCACGCCAAGGTTGGCTCTCAGCCCGGTTTCCACCTCGTCCGCACCGGGAAACCGGTCGAACGTAAAAAGGTTACCTTCGTCGAACTCCACAAGTGTCGAATCCATGTTGGGCACTGAAGCGGTCGTCCGGGGCGAGACGACAAACTGGACCACCGGCTCGATCAGTTGCGTCACTGATCTGCCCGCCCGCGACCAGGGCCAGCGCAGTTCCACCCCCGCCGTGCCCGCCAGCCTTGTGGTGTCGCCTTCATAGACCGCGTCCTGGGCGATCAAATATTCATCCGCTGACAAAAGCGCTCCGGTCGTCACCTGAATCCCCGAGGTCAAAAGCCAGTTTCGCTGCCAGTCGAGGCGGGCTGAAAGCCGCCCCTGATCGCTGCCGTCAGCCATGCCATCGCCATTGGTGTCCAAGGGATCGGTGCTGGGGGTCCAACTGGTATGGGTCTGAAAGACGAAGCCGCCAGTGCCGCCCAGGATCGCCGGGCTGAAGCGGCGGTTCAAGGTGAAATCGGTGGTGGCCGAGGGCGAAGTGCCGCCAAGATCGCCCTCGCGCAGCGACTGGAACCCGTTGGCCGCGGCCGATATCCAGGCATTCCGCTGCGCGCGCGAGATTTCGATCGTGCTTTGCAACCGGTCGGTGTCCGAAATTCCGTAGTCCAGAAGATAGGCCGGATCGGAAACGCCGATCAGGTCGAAATCCGCCACGAAATCCTGGGGCAACTTGAACGTGCCTTCGGCCTGCAGAAAGCCACGCAGACCCGGCCCCATAAGATCGTCGTCCGACACCGCGCCATTGATGGTGACAAAGCCGGTCCGGTACGCCTCGCGGTACCGCAGATTGACAGTGCGGTCCTTGCCGGTGGTCAGATAGGGGGTGATGGTCAGATCGCGGCTGTCGCCTATTTTCACGAAATAGGGGATGTAAACGCCAGTGCCAAGAAGGGTCGTCGTACGGATGACGGGCAACAGAAATCCGGTGGCGCGCGTCAGATCGGGATCGGGCACGCGCAGGATTGGCAGATACATCACCGGCACCCCTGCGAAACGAAGCTGGGCGCCAGAAAACCAGATCTGATGCTCCACCGTGTCATGCACCACGCTGTCGGCGCGGATTTCCCACAGCGGCGTGGAGTTGCCCTTGCAGATGGTGCAGGACGAGGCCGCGACCGACCGCAGCGCGGTGTAGCGACCGCCTGCGGTCTGCAGCACCTCGCCCGCCGCAAGTTGCAAGCGGTCGGCCAGGACCAACCGGGCCGAGCGCAGGATGCCTTCCGTCAGATCGGCGGACAAATCGGCCATCTCGGCCCGCAGGACATTTCCCAGCCCGTCATCGATCCAGATCGGCCCGCCGATCAGCAGGCGGTCGGTGCTGCGGTCATAGGTCAGACTTTCGGCGGTCAAATGGCGGCCCAGATAGAAGATTTCGACCTGGCCGGTGGCTGTCAGCACAGTCTTCGAACTGATGGTCAGGCTGTCGGCGACCAGACTGGCCAGCGGGCTTGCCGTCGTTTCAGCCAAAGCCGCCGCGCCGAGACTTCCAAGGGTCAGCCCCAGCCAAAGCGCCGCCACCGCGCGCAAAAGCCGCCGCATCAGCCGTCTTCCAGATGCAAAAGCAGCGCCAGCGCCAAAAGGAAGACCGCCACCGCCGGAGTCCAGGCCGCCGCCAGAATCGGAACCTGGCCGTTTTCGCCCAGAACCCGGCTGAAGTTGCGCAGGAAATAGACGCCAAAGCCGGCCAGAAGTGCGGCCAGCACATAGGTCCCGGTGCGCTGGCCCCGCAGATGCCGCATGGTAAAGGCCGCCGCGATCAGCACCTGCGCCGCCATGAACAGCGGCAGCGCCAGTTCCGACTGAAACCAGGCCGAATGGGCTTTGGCCGAAAAGCCCGCTTTTTGGAGGCTGCGAATATAGGCGGGCAGGTCCCAGATCGAAATGCCGTCCGGCGTGCCAAATCCGTCGCGGATCTTTGCGGCCGTCAGATCGGTCGGCACCTGCAGCCCTTCGGGCAGAACCTCGCGGCCGCGTTCAGGGTTGTCCAGCGTCAGATCCCACCGCCGCGCCGCGCCCAGCGTCCAGGCCCCCGGGGCCAGGCTGGCGCTGTCTGTCTCGATCCGCCGCAAGGGCGTGCCAGTGGGATCGAAGGTCAGAAACGTCACCGCGTAAAGTTCGGTGCCGTCCAGGTTGGCCTTGGCCGCCTGAATCACGGTCTGACCCTCGGTGCTGCCCTGCCGCAGCCACAGCCCGCCTTCGCCGACCGACAGGACCTGTCCGCCGCGGCTGTGGCTGGCCGACAGCGTGTCATAGCGCCGGCTGGTCGCGGCCACGATCGGGTTCAGGATCGCCACGGCGAAGACGCCGATCAGCAAGGCGGTCAGCGACGGGGCCACCAGAAACCGGATGCCCGACCGCCCCGAGGCGCGCACGATCACCAGTTCGGACGCGCGCGCCATCGACAGGAACAGGCCGATGGCGGTCAGGATCGTGATCAACGGCAGGATGCGGTAGATCGCCTGCGGCACGTTCATCAGCGCCAGCACCAGCGCCTCGGTCAGACTGATGCCGGGATTGGCGAACTTGCGCACCTCGTCGATCATGTCGATCGCCAGCATCAGGGCGAAGAACCCGGCAAAGACCTGCCCGAACAGCAACAAGAAACGCCGGGCGGTGTAGAGGCTCAAGATCATGCCGCCACCTCGCCGGGAGTCAGCCCGGCAACCGCGCGTGTCCTGCGCCGCGGCCGCCCTGCCCACCACAACAGCAGAACGGATAGCGACAGGCCCAGCACCGGTGCGGCATAGGCCAGAAGCCAGCCCATCGGCAGGCTGGCGCCGCGCGACGCGGCCAGGGTGGTGACGCCCTGCACCGCCACCAGCAGCCCCACCGCCAACGCGATCTGCCACCACAGGCCGGTGCGCGAATAGCTGCCCTGCAGCAGCGCGGCAAAGCCGACCAGCGCCGCCGCGAGCGCCAGGAACGGATCGGCCAGCCGCGCATGTCCGGCAAACATCAGCGCCTCGCGTGATTTGCCCGCCTCTTTCACCACGGCATCGGACGGTGCCAGAAGATCGCGCGTTGGCAGCGTGTCCACCGTCCGCCGCCCTGACGCGGCCCCGGTCAGCAGCGCGCCCAGATCATAGGTGAACTGCGCAAACCGCGTGACCGACAGGCTGCCATCGGCGCGGTTCAGCACCTGCGCCATGCCGCCGAACATCAGCAGCTTCGGCCCCTGTTCGCCGCGCAGAAACAGCGCCCGGCCCGCCGTATAGACCGTGCGCCGGGTCTCGGACCGCTCGTCGGACAGGAACATGTCCAAAAGTTCGCCGCTGGTCGATATTTCGCGGATGTACAGCGTGACGCCTGCCGCTGGATGGCTGAACTGGCCTGCATCCAGAAACCGCGCCGTGATATTCTCGCTCATCGCGGCGCGCTGCTGGTCGGCGGCAATGCGCGCCATCGGCACCAGCGCCAGTGTCAGCACCAGCATCATCCCTGTCACCACCAGCCCGAACAGCGCCACCGGCCGCGCCAGCCGGAACGGCGAAAAGCCGGTCGCCTGCATCACCACCAGTTCGCTGTCGGCAATCAGCCGGTTGCCGCCATAAACCGCCGCGATGAAGGCCGCCACCGGCAGCACCAGCTTGATCACATAAGGCAGCGTCAGGGCCGAGAACGCCAGAAACACCAGCGCAGTCTGGCCATCGCCGATCAACTGGTCAAACAGCCCCACCGCCCGGTTGATCCAGTAAACCCCAACCAGCATCAGGGCGAAAAAGCCGAAGATGCCAAGCAGGGTGGACAGGATGTAACGGTCGAATCTTGACATGGGCCGGGGCGGGGTCCTTTGACAATTTGCGCGACGCTAGCGGATAACTGCGGCGCAGGGAACGTGAGACGGCACGGCTCGGACCTCTGCGACCCTTCTGTCGCATCCTTTCGCCGACCATCCCTTCGCTGACCAGCTTTTCGCTGACCAGCCTTTCGCCGATCTGACCTTTCGCTGATCTGGCCTTCCGGCGGGCCTGCAAGCTGGCATAGGTTTGCCGCAATGCCCGCGACCGCGCGATTCGCGGTCCCAAGCCGGGCGAAAGGGGATCCCATGACCGCAGTTCTTGAACCCGTGCTGGCCGCCACCGATCTGGACGGGCTGGCGGGGCTGGCCGGCCGCCTTGCCGTGCTGATCGCGCCCGAAGGCGGGCTGGGCCTGTCGGCGCGCAAGCTGGACCGGTTGACCAAGGGCGCCTTGCGTCGTCTTGCCGCCTCGCCCGGCTTTGAAAAGCTCAAGCCCGGCGAGGCGATGGAGTTGACCTTCCCCGCCGGCTGCAAGGCCGAGGCGGTGCAGGTGATCAAGCTGCCGCGCCGCCCCGATCAGGCCGCGTTGCGCAAGGCCGGGGCATCGCTGGCCAAAGGCCACGGCCCTCAGGCGCTGACCGTGCTGCTGGACACGCCCGCCGGGGCCGGGGCGCTGCTTTTGGGCCTGCTCGCCCGCGCCTATGACTTCCGCGCCCGCAAATCCGGCGAACCGCCGGTGGTCGGGCCCATCACGATCTGCGCCCCTGATCCCGCCACGCTTCAGGCCCCTCTGGCCGATGCAAGCGCCAAGGCCGAGGCGCTGTTTTTCACCCGCGATCTGGTGAACGAGCCCGCCAACATCCTGACCACGTCGGAATTTGCCACACGCCTTCTGGACCTGCGGACCTTGGGGGTCGAGGTCGAGGTGCTGGACGAACCTGCCCTTGCCGCGCTTGGCATGGGCGCGCTGCTGGGCGTGGGGCAGGGGTCCGACAGCCCGTCTAAGGTGGTGGTGATGCAGTGGAAGGGTGACAGTGTGGAACCCCCGCTGGCGCTGGTCGGCAAGGGCGTGTGCTTTGATTCTGGCGGCATCTCCATCAAGCCAGCCGGCGGCATGGAAGAGATGACGATGGACATGGGCGGCGCCGGTGTCGTCTCGGGCGTGATGCGGCTGCTGGCGTTGCGGAAGTCCAAGGCGCATGTCGTGGGGCTGGTCGGTCTGGTCGAGAACATGCTGAACGGCAATGCACAGCGCCCGGGCGACGTGGTGACCACGATGAAGGGCGACACGGTCGAGGTGATCAACACCGATGCCGAAGGCCGCATGGTGCTGGCCGATGTGCTTTGGTACGCGCAGGACCGCTTCAAGCCACGCGCCATCGTGGACCTTGCGACCCTGACGGGCGCGGTGATCGTGGCGCTGGGGATGGACCTGGCCGGGGTCTATTCCAACGACGATCCGCTGGCGGCTGCCTTCCTGAAAGCTGCCAAGGCGGAAGGTGAGGGTGCCTGGCGCATGCCGATCGGGCCGGGCTTTGATGAAAAGCTGAAAAGCCGCGTGGCCGACATGATGAACGTGGGCGGGCGTGAAGGTGGGGCGTCGATTGCCGCCGCCTTTCTGGCCAAGTTCATCAAGGACGGGCAGCCTTGGGTGCACTTGGATATCGCCGGGGTGACGCTGGCCAAGGGCGACACGCAGCTTGCGCCGAAGGGGGCGACCGGTTGGGGGGTTCTGGCGCTGGACCGGATGATCCGCGACGGCTACGAAGCCTGAGCCGGTGCCCGCGACCGCGATGTTCTACCACCTGATCCGCGGCGGGCTGACCGACACCGTGATGATGATCCTTGGCCGGGCGACCGGCCAGGGCTGGCGGGTGATGATCCGCTGCCCCGATACCGGTCTGGCGCAGCGGATCGACGATCTGCTGTGGTTGCCCGAGGACAGTTTCATGGCGCATGGTCGGGCGGGCAGCCCGCATGATGCGCGTCAACCCGTGCTGATCGGCCCCGGCCCGGCGGTCAACGCGCCGCAGGGGCTGATGTTGCTGGCGGGGGCGGATGTGCTGCCGGACGATCCCGAGGGGCTGGAGCGGATCTGGGTGCTGTTCGACGGCGCGGACGAGGCGGCTGTGGCTTTCGCCCGGGGTCAGTGGACGGCGCTGACGGGGCGGGGCCTTGCGGCGCAATATTGGAGCGATGAGGGCGGTTCCTGGGTCAAGAAGAACGAGAAGCCGGCGGCGGCGGGGTAGGGAAAGAGTCGGGCTATCGCCCGACCTACACACTGGAAATCGTGGTTAACGCTTCCTGAACAAAAAACACGAAAGTCATTTGAATCAGTGGATTATCCAAGGTTGCACGCGTGCAACCTTGCTGATTGCACACCGTAGGTCGGGCGATAGCCCGACTCTGGCCCGACTTACCGGCCACGGATGCGCGGGTCCAGCGCATCGCGCAGCCCGTCGCCGATGTAGTTCACGCTCAGGACCGTCAGCGAGATCGCCAGCCCCGGCCAGATCACCCGTTCGGGGTAAAGCTGCATGTAATCCACCCCGTCGAACAGCAGCCGCCCCCAGGTCGGGAAATCCGGCGGGAAGCCCAGCCCCAGGAACGACAGCACGCTTTCCGTGATGATCGCATCCGCAATCCCCAACGTCGCCGCCACCATCACCGGCGAGATCACATTGGGCAGGATGTGCCGCAAAATGATCCTGCGCGGCGGCGTGCCGATGGACCGCGCCGCCAGCACATATTCGCGTTCCTTCAGCGCCAGCACCTCGCCCCGCACGATGCGGGCGGTCTGCATCCAGCTTGTCGCCCCGATGGCGAAGACGATCAGCAGGAACACCCCCAGTTCCGGCCCGGTCAGCGAGGCGACCTTGTCGCGGAACAGCATCATCAGCACCAGCAGCAGCGGGATCAGCGGCAGCGCCAGAAACACATCGGTCAGCCGCATCAATGGCCCGTCCAGCCGCCGGAAGAACCCCGCCAGAATCCCTATCGTCGTTCCAAAACTGATGGCAATCGCCATCGCCACGAACCCGACCGACAGCGAGACTTTGCCGGCCTGGATCATCCGCACCAGCAAATCGCGCCCGATCTGGTCGGTGCCAAGCGGATGCTGGAACGAAGGGCCAAGATTCTTGGCCTTCAGCGCCTCGATCACGGTGGGTTTGACCGGGTGCCACAGGAACGGGCCGATCAGCACGACCAGCACCAGCGTCATCAGCACGGTCAGCCCGATCAGCGCGCCCCGATGTGCGCGGAACTGCACCCAGATGGCGTGAAGGTGGCTTTCGGGCCTGGCGGCGGCGACGGGGTCCAACTTGATGTCAGTCATAGCGGATCCTCGGGTCCAGAAGGCCGTAAAGGATATCGGCGACCAGGTTGAACAGCACGATCAGCGCCGCGAAGATGAAGGTCAGCGTCTGCACCATCGGCAGATCGCTGGCATGGATCGCCAGGATCAGCGCCGCGCCGATGCCGTTCACGCCGAACAGGTTCTCGGTGATGATCGCCCCGCCGAAGATCGACGGGATACCCAGCGCGATCACTGTCACCACCGGGATCAGCGAATTGCGCAGCACGTGTTTCAGCACCACCACCCGCTCGGTCATGCCCTTGGCGCGGGCGGTGCGGACGTAATCCTGGCCCATGTTCTCCAGCATGGACGAACGCATGTAACGGCTGATCGCGGCGGCATTGGCCAGGCCCAGCGTCATCACCGGCAGCGTCATCTGACGCAGTTGCTTGGTGAAGGACGCCCAGTCCGTGACCTTCAGCATCGTGTCGTATTTGGTGGGAAACCAGCCCAGCCAGACCGCGAAGATGATGATGAACAGGGTGCCGGTGAAGAAGGTCGGCACGGAAAATCCGATCATGGCGAACAGGGTGCCGAACTGGTCGAACCAGGAATATTGCCTGTAGGCGGAATAGATGCCGATCGGCAGCGCGATCAGCACGCCGACGATATAGGCGGTGCCGACCACGGTCAGGGTCTGCGGCATGCGCTGGCCGATGATGGTGAAGACCGGGCTGCGCGATTGCCAGGACAGGATGCGCTGCTGCCCGCCGGCAAGATCGGTGCCGAACCAGTGGTCGAACAGATAGGCCGGTTCCACCCAGAAGAACTGCCGCAGCCACAAAAGATAGCGAAACAGCACCGGCTGATCGGCGCCAAGCGCCTCGATCATCTTCTTGCGGACTTCGGGCGGGACGGTCAGCGGAATTTCCGACATCGGACTGCCCGGCGCGAAATCGACCAGAAGGAAGATGATCAGCGAGATCGCCAGCAGGGTCGGGATGGCCAGAAGCAGCCGGCGAAGGGTGAAGACAAGCATGCGCTTGGATGCCTCGGGTCAGTCGGTCAAGGGCAGGGAGAGGGCGGGGCCGCATGCGCGGCCTCGCCCCGGTTCAAATCACTTCACGCGGCTCCAGTCGGCCACGTTCCAGAACTGGGTGTCCCATGGGTTGATGATGACCCCGGCCAGCGTGTTGCTGTGCGCCGACAGCGAGCCGCGGTTGACCAGCGTCAGCACGATCGAGGTGTCCTTGGTCACCATGTCGTTCAGCGTCTTGGAGATTTCCTGACGCTTGGCGACTTCCATGGTTTTGGTCAGTTCGGCGAACAGCGCATCATAGGCCGGATCGCAGAAGCGGTTGATGTTGTCACCCTGCCATTGGTTGTCCGGGCTGGGCGCATGGCTGCACTGATATTGCGCCAGGAACGGCTCGGGATCGACGGTGTCCGAGTTGTTGGCGAACATCTGCACGTCCGAGTAGAACTTCTGGTAGGTGTCGGGCGAACCCGCATCGCCGCCAAAGAACACCGACGGATCGATCGCCTTCAGTTCCACATCGACGCCGATCGAGGTCCACCAGTCCTTGACCACGGCCTGGAAGCTTTGCCGCACCGGGTTGACGGTGGTCTGATACAGGATGTGCAGCTTCTTGCCGTCCTTCTCGCGGATGCCGTCGGCACCGACCTTCCAGCCGGCTTCCTCCAGCAGCGCCTTGGCGCCTTCCAGATCCTGCTTCAGGCAGGCGGTATTGTCCGAAGCCCAGTCGGCGGGCGCC
>JANLQT010000757.1:0-2832 GCA_031368035.1 Rhodobacterales bacterium
CCCGATGTAGCTCGAGCGGCGGTCGAAGCGGACTTCGGGCTTGGCAAGCACATTCGCGGCGGCGTTGAGCCCGGCAACCAGCCCCTGCGCCGCGGCCTCTTCATAGCCAGTGGTCCCGTTGATCTGACCTGCCAGGAACAGGCCCTCGACCGTCGCCGATTCCAGGGTCGACTTCAGGCCGCGCGGATCGAAGAAGTCATATTCAATCGCATAGGCCGGCTGCAGGATCACCGCCGCTTCAAGGCCCTTGATCGACCGCACATAAGCTTCCTGCACCTCGACCGGCAGAGACGAGGAAATCCCGTTCGGGTAGATCGTGTCGTCGTCCAGCCCCTCCGGCTCCAGAAACACCTGGTGTGACGCTTTGTCGGCAAAGCGCACGACCTTGTCCTCGATGGACGGGCAGTATCTTGGACCAACGCCCTCGATATGCCCGCCATACATCGCGGAGCGGTGCAGATTGGCTCGGACGATGTCATGCGTCTTCTCGTTGGTTTCCGTGATTCCGCAGGTGACCTGCCGCACCACCGGCGCCTTCGAGAGGAAGGAAAACATCACCGGATCAGCGTCCCCCGGCTGATTTTCCAGCACATCCCAGCGGATCGTCCGCCCATCCAGTCGCGGCGGCGTTCCGGTTTTCAGCCGCCCACGTCCCGGGCCGACGTCACGCAAGCGATGCGCCAGGCGTTCCGATGCAGGATCACCGACACGGCCGCCGGGCCGCCTTTGATCGCCGACATGTATGATCCCGTTCAGGAACGTCCCCGCCGTCAGAATGACCGCCGCCGAGCCGATCAAGCTGCCGTCTGCGAGAACAACGCCCTTGCAGACGCCTCCCTCGAAGATCAGATCAACAACCTCGCCCTCAACAACTTCCAAATTCTGCTGCTCTGCCAAAAACACTTGCACCGCAGCCTTGTACAGCTTTCGGTCGGCCTGGGCGCGCGGTCCCTGCACCGCTGGACCCTTGCTGCGATTCAACAGCCGAAACTGGATTCCGGCCAGGTCAGCGGCGCGCGCCATCACGCCGTCCAGCGCGTCAATTTCCCGGACGAGGTGACCCTTGCCAAGCCCGCCGATCGCCGGGTTGCAGCTCATCGTGCCGATTCCGGCGGCCGACAGGGTCACCAGCGCCGTCTGCACACCCCTCCGGGCGGCCGCGGCGGCAGCCTCCACCCCGGCGTGCCCGCCACCGATCACTACAACACCAAAATGTTTCACGTGAAACATAGCTACTTCCCGATGCAAAAGCTGGAGAATATCTCGTCCAGCAAAGTCTCTATGTCGATCTTCCCGACCAGCATATCCAAAGCCCGTATCGCCGCCCATAGGTCGGCCGCAGCAAATTCGGCTTGCAGGGCCAGCTTGGGCAGCCGACCTGCCGCCCGACCCATCGCCAAAAGCGCCTGCTCCATGGCCATGGCATGCCGCTCGCGCACCATGACCCCAACCGCGAGCAGCCTGCCCGACAATTCAGCCGTCACCGCGGCCACCAGCGCATCCAGACCCTGCCCGGTCAAGCCCGAAACGGCCGGAATTGTCACCCCATTGCGCTCATCCGCCCGGCCCAGCACCACGATGTCACCCGGCTGCGGCGTGATCGGCAAGACCTCGCCCACCTCCCGAAGCAGGAAAACGCGCAAATCGGCGCCCTGGGCCCGCTGCATCGCCCGCGCCATGCCCATCCGCTCCAACCGGTCCTCCGAGGCGTGCAGTCCGGCGGTATCAAGCAAGGTAACGGGCAGACCGCTCAGGTCCATCCGCACTTCGATCACATCCCGCGTCGTCCCCGCAATCTCTGACGTAAGCGCCGCCTCGCGGCCAGCTAACGCATTGAGAAGTGTGGATTTTCCCGCATTTGGGGCACCAAGTATTGCCACCTCGAAACCATCACGCACCCGCTCTGCAACCCGCGTTCCTGCGATCTCGCTTCTAAGCTCGCCCGCCAGCCGCTCCAACAGGCTTCCGACCTCAGGCGCGACATCAACTGGCACATCTTCTTCAACGAAATCAATGGTTGCCTCCACCAGCGCCGCCGCCCGCACCAGCATCTTCCGCCAACCCTGAACCCGCAGCGCAACCGCGCCCGACAGAACCCGCTCTGCCTGCCGGCGCTGCGCTTCGGTTTCCGCGTCGATCAGATCGGCGAGGCCTTCCACCTGGGCCAGGTCCATCCGCCCGTTCAGCAGCGCCCTCCGGGTGAACTCCCCCGGCTCGGCCATGCGCAGCCCCGGCATGCCCGAAAGCGCCCGGCTCACCGCCGCAATCACCGCGATGCTGCCATGAACCTGCAGTTCGACAACCAGCTCTCCGGTAAAGCTTTGCCCCTCAGGAAAGGCCAGAATCAGCCCCTCATCGATGACCGCACCGTCCCAAACCAGCCGGCGCAACCCTGCCAGCCGCGCCGCCGGCAAGGTGCCAACCAGCGCCTCCGCCGCACGATGTGCCGCAGGTCCCGAAATCCGGAACACCGCAACACCCGCTTTCCCGCGGGCACTGGCCAAAGCGAAAATCGTGTCCATGCAGGTCCCGCGGGCGATCCGCCCAAATCAGACAGTCCCGGGCGCAGTCCCCGGACCCTAGGCGTTCATCGAATCGAAGAACTCGGAATTCGACTTGGTCTGCTTCAGCTTCGAGATCAGGAACTCGATCGCATCGGTGGTTCCCATCGGGTTCAAGATCCGCCGCAGAACATAGGTCTTGGACAGATCCGACTTCTCGACCAGCAGCTCTTCCTTCCGCGTCCCGGATTTCAGGATGTCCATCGCCGGGAACACCCGCTTGTCCGCCACCTTGCGGTCCAGCACGATTTCCGAGTTGCCGGTGCCCTTG
>JANLQT010000768.1:0-2329 GCA_031368035.1 Rhodobacterales bacterium
TGCTGATCCGGCAGGATCATGTGCTGGAGGCGATGCTGACGCAGATGGGTGCGACCGTTCTGCGCGCGATGGAACCCTTCACGCCGGAGGGCGGCGCTTACGGGCTGGGGCGGACGATGGGGCATGAGCATGGGCCGGGGCTGTCGATGTGGGGACAGGGTGCGGCGTTTGAACTGCCCGCCGCGTTGAGGGGAAAATGAGCCTCGATCTGCTGCGCCTGACGCATTGGCTGTCTCCGGCGTTTCCGACCGGGGCTTATGCCTATTCGCAGGGGCTGGAATGGGCGCTGGGTCCGGGCGGGATTGCGGATGCGGCGGGGGTCGAGGCTTGGCTGGCCCGGATGCTGCGGCACGGCTCGGCTTGGGCTGATGCGGTGCTTTTGGCGCTGGCGCTGGAGCCGGGAGCGGATTTGACGCGGCTGGCGGAGTTGGCCGAAGCGATGGCGCCTTCATCCGGGCGGCTGCGCGAGATGCGGGATCAGGGGCGGGCGTTTGGATTGACGCTTGCCGCGATGGGGGTGGGTGCTGGCGCGCCTTTGCCACTGCCGATTGCCGTGGCGCAGGCCGCGAGGCATCTCGATTTGCCGAAGGTGCTGGTCATCGCGCAGTATCTGAACGCCTGGGTGCTGAATCTGGCGACCGTCGCCGTCCGTGCCGTGCCTTTGGGGCAGTCAGAGGGGCAGCGGATCGTGCAGGCGTTGCAGCCGGTGGTGCTGGCGGTGGCGGAACGCGCGGCAATGGCGAGCGAGGATGATCTTGGCACCGCAGCCTTCGGGGCGGATATGGCCGGGATGTTGCAGGAAAGCCTGGACGTGAGGATTTACCGGACATGAATGGACCATTGCGGGTGGGCATTGGCGGCCCTGTGGGCGCGGGCAAGACCACGCTGACCGAGCAGTTGTGTCGGGCACTGGCCAGCCGCTGCAGCATGGCGGTGATTACCAATGACATCTATACCCGCGAGGATGCGGATTATCTGACGCGCGCGCAGGTACTGCCTGCCGCGCGCATCCGGGGGGTGGAAACCGGGGGCTGCCCGCATACGGCAATCCGCGAGGATGCCTCGATCAATCTTGCCGCGGTGGCGGAGTTGAACGCGGCGTTTCCGGGGCTTGATCTGATCTTGATTGAATCGGGCGGCGACAATCTGGCGGCGACGTTCAGCCCGGAGCTGGCGGACCTGTCGATCTATGTGATCGACACGGCGGCGGGGCAGGACATTCCGCGCAAACGCGGCCCTGGGGTGACGAAATCCGACCTGCTGGTGGTGAACAAGACCGATCTGGCGCCCTATGTGGGTGTTGATCTGGCGCTGCTGGAGGCGGATACGGCGCGGGCGCGCGGGGCGCGGCCCTATGTGATGGCGCGCATACGTCAAGGCCTGGGCGTCGATCAGGTCGTGGCGTTTCTGGAGCGCGAGGGCGGGCTTGTGCTGGCGCCCGTCCAGGTTCCGGCCTGAACAAAAGGGCGGGAAAACCCCGCCCTTTCAAATCCTTGCGCTGCGAAGTTCAGGCGGCCTTGCGGCGGCGTGCAGCGCCAAGCGCCCCAAGTGCGCCGATCAGCAGCAGACCAGCAGCCGGCAGCGGCACCGGTGCGACAGACAGAGTGCTGGCGATGGCGCCCGGGATGTAGTTGCCGGGGTTGTAGGACAGCACATAATGACCCGAATCGTAGAACAGGTTGGCGGACACGTTGGCGGTTGTGAACACGATGCCGTACCAGTCCACCCAGGTGGACGACGCGCCGAACAGGTTGTTGTAGAGCCACGAGCCGGTCGCGCCGATTGGAACGAGGCCCGTGATCGCATCGGGCCCGCTGCCATCGTCAAACCACCCCGTGATCGAGGTCACCAGATCGGAACCGTCGGTCACGATTTGCGCGGTGAAATCGGCAGTGTCGCCATCGAAGGCGACGTCATAGGTCGCGGCCGATGCCACGCCCGTCAGGCAAAGGCTCAGCGCGCCGCCGGCAAGAAGCATTTTGATCATGATAGTCCTTTCACATCTCACAAGAAAAGCCGCGCCGACAAGCCTGGCGAACAGCTCCAACGTGCCGACTTGGGGCTAACAATGTGGCCCATTCGGGACGAATGCATGGAGTTGTCGGGAAATTCCCGGTTGCGGGTTTGGGGGCGATCGGCGGCCGGGGGGGAGAGTGCTGCGCGCGGCGCACCATGAAAAAGGGCCGGGAAGATCCCGGCCCTGGCTTCTGGCTGAACCCGAGGGGTCAGGCGGCTTTGCGGCGGCGCAGCGCGCCAAGGGCGCCAAGCCCGCCCAGCAGCAGCAGGCCGGCGGCGGGTAGCGGCACGGCCTCTGGCGTGGTGATCGTGG
>JANLQT010000771.1:0-1760 GCA_031368035.1 Rhodobacterales bacterium
CCTGCCTGAGAATCTGATCCTGCCGCGTCAAGCGCAAATGTCCCGGGCGCGGGCATTGCACCAGCGTGACTTGTCCAAGGGTTTACGCGACATCAGGCTGCCTGGTGCGCTGGACGCGAAGTATCCCAATGCGCTCAAGGCGTGGGGCTGGCAATGGATTTTTCCGAGCCGCGGTCGGTCTGAAGACCCGCGGACTGGCAAATTACACCGGCAGCACCTGAGCGAGGTTTCGGTGCAGAAAGCGATGGCAATTGCGATTGCGATTGCAGCCAAGCGAGCGGATATTATTAAACCATGTTCCTCACACCTAAGCGTCATGCCGTTGCTGCGCATTTATCGCTTGCTGGCTACGATATTCGCACGGTTCAAGAGTTGCTCGGCCATTGCGAAAAGCGTTTATCTGGCGCCGCACCAAAGCCTAGCAGTGCAACGATGTTGCAGGCGCCAGATAAACCTCATTGGACTGAACCGCCGCGCGGAGGCGGGCGAGTAGGGCTGTTGGGAAATGTATGGTTCAGGTGGCTGTTTTGGGAAGCCCAGGCGGGTAAGCGATGGTGCTTGGGCGGCTGGGCTGTGGGGGTGGGGGCAGGAAGCGGCGTGACGACGGGAGTGGCGACGGGAGTGACGACGGGTGCCGCACGGCCCAATGGTGAGGACGCGCGGTGTGGTGGGGCGCCGCAGGACGAAGGAGGCGGCGCGGACCTCGCAGGCGAGCGGCAGCGTGATGGGCGGTGATGGCGCGGGGCCCCCTGCGCACCAACGACATGCAGCATGTCTCGGCGATCGCCGACCGCATCCACTTGGCCCGGTTGGGCCGGCGCGCGGCGGTGCTTAACCCGAATAAAATCTGTATCAGCGACAGCGTGGCGGTGATGACCGGGGCGATCAAGCCCGAGCACATCCCGGTGGTTTGTCTGGCGCGCTGACCCGCAACGATTGGACCCCCGACCATGCTCAAGGGCATCGACCCGCTGCTGACCCCAGACCTGCTCAAGGTGCTGGCCGAGATGGGCCATGGCGATGAGATCGTGATCGCCGATGCCAATTTCATCGCCGCCAGCCTGGCGCGTGGCAAGCCGCTCATCCATCTGGCCGGTGCCGGCACGCTGCGCACCTGCCAGGCGTTGCTGTCGCTGCTGCCGCTGGATGCGCATGTGGCCCAGCCGGCGGCCTTCATGAAGGTCTGCGACAGCGCCGATGGCTACCTGAGTGCCTTGCAGCGCGAGGTGATCGACAGCCTGTCGGCAGCCGGTCAGTTGACGCCGGCCCAATGCCAGCCGATGGACCGTTTCGCCTTTTACGACCGCGTCAAGCAGGCCTACGCGGTGGTGCACACCGGTGAGCTGCAGCCCTATGCCAACTTCCTGTTCAAGAAGGGCGTGATCGGCGAGGCCCTGCGGGCCTGATGGCGCCGGCGGCCGTGCCGCTGTGGGTGAGCCGGCCGCCAGCCGGCTCAAGCCGCGCGCCATCGGGCCGGACGCGCGGGCGCTGGGCGGGGCCTTGCTGCCGCTGTACGCCAGGTTCGCGCCCGACCGCGACCTGTTCCTGAAGATTGCGGCCGAGTAGGCCGCTGCCATCCGGCCGGCCAGCTCAATCGGCGGCGGGTCGGGGCAATGGGTCCGGAGATCGCGCGGGCGCCGCGCTCACTTGCCGGCCTGGCCACTCTTCACGTAGGCCCACAGGGTCTCGAGATCGTCTCCTTTCAACACCCCGCCCCACGCCGGCATGGCGCGCTTGCCGTTCGTCACGGAGGCAACGAA
>JANLQT010000009.1:0-6560 GCA_031368035.1 Rhodobacterales bacterium
GTTCGGCAAAGGCCAGGGCGCCGACGACGGCGATCAGCGGCAGGCGCAGGAAATCGATGGTCACGACGAAGCTGGCCGGGGCCATCGACAGGGCGGTGGTCAGGCTGAGATGGGCAAAGACGCCGCAGAAGCCGATCAGCAAAAGCCAGGGCAGGGTCTGCGCGGTCGGCCAGGTGACTTGGCCATCATAACTGGCGCAGACCGCGCCAAAGACCAGTTGCATCAGCGTCAGCCAGAACAGGATGCCAAGGACCGAGGTGCCACGGGTCAGCCGCTTGGTCAGGATCGACACGGCGGCAAAGCAGACCGCGGACCCGGCGGCGGCGGCGATGCCGAGGTTCAGCGCGGCGGGATCGGGCCGGACGACGATCAGCACGCCGATAAAGCCAAGCGCCGCGGCACCAAGGCGTGTGGCGGTCAGCCGCTCGCCCAGAAACAGCGGGGCAAGCAGAATCACCCAAAGCGGCGAGGTGAATTCCAGCGCGAACAATTGGGCGAGGGTGATTTGCGTCAATGCCCAGAACCACAGGTTCTGGCCCACGAAATGCACCGAGTTGCGCAGGAAATGGCCCGGCAGGTTGCGGGTGGAAACCTCGGCGAGGCGCCCGCTTGCGAGGCCATAGGCCAGAACGAGGGTCAGACCGATTGCAGAGCGCAGGGTGAGGATCTCGAACGTGTCATGGACGCGCGATACGTGGCGCGCAGCGACCGCGAGCGCCGAGAAGGACAGGACCGATCCCAGCATCCACAGCGCGGCCTTGGTCGGCTGGTAGACCGGACCATCCGGATGAGGGTCACTCGGCGGGATGGGTGACAAGACTGTCGGCTTTGCGCAGGTCGGGGAACATCCAGGCCCAGCCACCGGTGACGATCAGGGTTCCGACCCCGCCGATCACCGCTGCCATGATCGGCCCCACGAATTTCGACAGAACGCCGGATTCGAACTCGCCAAGTTCATTGCTGGCCGAGATGAACACCGAGGATACCGCCGAGACCCGTCCCCGCATGTGGTCGGGCGTGACGATCTGGATCAGCGTCTGGCGGATGTTGACCGAGATCATGTCGCCCGCGCCGATCACCGCCAAAGCAAGGATGGACAGCGGCATGGACCGGGACAGGCCAAAGACGATGGTGGCAAGGCCAAAGGCCGCGACCGCCCAGAACATCGTGACCCCGGCGCGGCGCTTGATGGGGAAGAACGACAGATAGACCACCATGGCAAAGCCGCCCACGGCAGGGGCCGCGCGCAAGACGCCAAAGCCGACCGGGCCGATTTGCAGGATGTCTGTGGCAAAAGCCGGCAGCAGCGCGGTCGCCCCGCCCAGCAGCACGGCGACAAGATCCAGCGAGATCGCGCCAAACACGATCTTGTTGGTCCAGACATAAACCAGCCCCTCGCGCACCATGATCAGGGGATGAGTGGTGGTCTTGGGGGGCCGGGAACTGGTGCGGACGGTGGCGATCATTCCGATGCCAAAAACATAGGCGACCGCGGTTGCGCCATAAGCCCAGGCGACGGAATGGGCGACCAGCAGGCCGCCCACACCCGGCCCGACGATGACCGAGGTCATCCAGGCCGTGGTCGAAACGGCGATGGCCTGCGGCATGTCGGCTCGCGGCACCAGCATGGGCACCAGCGCCGAAGCTGACGGCGCCAGGAACGCGCGAGCGGCGCCGAACAGAGCGGCCACCGCGAAGATCGTGTTCATGTTGGGCGCCTCGTGCCCGGCCAGCCAGGCCAGGATCGCCGCGCCGACCGCCATCACCGCCAAAGCCGCCATGATGATCGCCTTGCGGCTGATCTTGTCGGCCAGCGTCCCGGCGAACAGGGTCAGCGCGAACATCGGCACGAATTGGGCAAGGCCCACCATGCCGACCATGAAGGCGCTGTCCCCGATCGAATTGGACCGCCGGGCGATCTCGTAAACCTGCCAGCCGATCGCCACCGCCTCGATCTGGCTGCCGAACTGCACGGGCAGGAAAGCCGCTGCGTAACGTGCAAAGTCGGTGTGTTTGCGCAGGAGAAGGATCGGATTGGCGGCCATGATTCACCTGAAATAACGCGCGCGACCTTGCCTGCGCAGGGCAGAAGGCACAAGGCGAAACGGGCTGGGTGCCCGTCTCGGACGCAGGGATGCAAGTGCCGTGGCGCCGGTGCGCTGGTGGAGGTCGGCCAAGCCCGTGCCGCTCAGCGGGTCAGCGGTTCTGTGCGTGGTTGCACGGGGGCCGTTGCATTTGCGCCTATGGTCGCGCCGCAGCTTGATCCCCATACTGCAACCCTCCGAGTTTGAAAGCCCCATCATGAACGCCTTTTCCCCGCCTGCCCGTTTCGCCGACCATCCAGTGGATCCGATGTTCACCGAGCGGCGTTCGGGCCGTGCCTATAATACCGCAACGGCGATTCCCGAAGCCGAACTGCTGACCCTGCTGGAGGCCGGGCGATGGGCGCCCTCGGGGTCGAACACGCAGCCGACGCGGCTGGTCTGGGGGCTGCGCGGCGACGCAGTGTTTGCGGCGATTGCCGACACCCTGGCACCGGGAAACCGGCTTTGGGCGGAAAAGGCCGCCGCGCTGGTGGTGGTGGCGTCCTTGACCCACAAAACCCAGGATGGGGCCCAGGTGGCGCTGCCAAGTCATGCGTTTGACGCCGGTGCCGCCTGGATGTCGATTGCACTGCAAGCGCATTTGCGCGGCTGGATGGCCCATGCGATGGGCGGTTTCGACAAGGCGAAGGCGGCAGAGGTGCTGGGCCTGACAGGTCCGGTGCAACTGCATGTCGTGGTGGCGATTGGGCAGAAGGGCGACGCTTCGCTGCTGCCCGAGGGCCTTGCGGCGCGCGAAGTGCCAAGCCAGCGCCTGCCGCTGTCCGAGATTGCGCGAAACACGGCTGCCTGACGGCTTGAGGGCAGGTGCGCCCGCCGCTAGGCTGCCCCGCAGGCGGCGCGGCAGCAAGGGCGGCAAATCGTGGAACCAGGGTCAGCGGCCGAAGGCGAGGCTGCGGATTGCCCGCAGCTTTTTGGTCCGGCGCAGGGGTATGTGTTCGTCATCACTTATGGCCGCTCTGGCTCGACGGTGCTGCAAGCGCTGCTGAACACGATTCCCGGCTGGTGCATCCGGGGGGAAAATGCCGGGGCGCTGACCCACCTGTGCCGAGCGGTCGATGGCTTGCGCGAAAACCCAGCGCGGGCGCAGGGGCGCGAGGTGCCGGACGATCCGTGGTTCGGCTTTGCCGGGATAAAGATTGATGCGGTGGCGCGCACATTGTTCGAGGTGTTTTGCCGAGAGATCTTGCGACTGCCGCCCGGCACCCGGGTCGGCGGTTTCAAGGAAATCCGCTATGTCGAGGATGCGGCGTTTCTGCCGATCCAGTTGGCGCTGATGGAAGAGTTCTTCCCCAAGGCGCGCTTTGTGTTTCAGACGCGCAATCATTCCGAGGTGGCGCGATCGGGATGGTGGGGACAATGGCCGGCGGAAGAGGTGGCGGCGGATCTTGCCGCGGCGGATGCGGCCTTTGCAGAGTTTGGCAAGGGCCGGGCAAATTGCTTTACGCTGGACCATGCCGATTTGATCCCGGATTCGGACCGGTTGCAGGCGCTTTTCGACTTTCTGGGAGAAAGCTCTTCCCCAAGCCGGGTCAGTGCGGTCCTGGCCCGGCGGCTGAGCCATGGCGTCCTGTCCGGCTAATCGCCGACCTCTTCCACCCGGAAATCGCGCAGGATGGACCGTGTCGCGGCAAACCAGGCGCTGTCCCGGGTACGGGCTTGATGGGCGGCAAAGCTGGGGGCGTCGCGAAACGCCTCCATCACTTCGAAGATCAGGGGATCGTCGGTGTCGGCGATGTCGAAGGTCAGGCACCCGGGTTCGGCAAGGGTCAGGCGCAGATGTTCGGGCCGCTGCGTGCGGACGGCGTCCGCCTCGTCCTCGGTCATGCACACCAGTTGGCCGCGCAGGCGCATCATGTTGCGTTGCCTTTTCGAGCACGAATTTTCTGCGAAAATTCACGCGAAGGTCTGGGGCGAACGATCTGATTTAGCGCAGGAAAATCGTGGGTCATTCGAGTTCGATCGTGCCGGGGGGTTTGGAGGTGCAATCATAGAACACCCGGTTGATGCCCTTGACCTCGTTGATGATCCGAGTGGCGGTTTCGCCCAGAAAATCGTGGGTGAACGGGTAATAATCCGCCGTCATGCCATCGACCGAAGTGACGGCGCGCAACGCCAACGCATAGTCATAGGTCCGCCCGTCGCCCATCACGCCCACGGTCTTCATCGGCAGGATCGCGGCGAAAGCCTGCCAGATCTCGTCGTAAAGCCCGTGTTTGCGGATCTGGTCGATAAAGACCGCATCGGCAAGACGCAGAATGTCCAACTTCTCTGCCGTGATCTCGCCCGGGCAGCGGATGGCGAGGCCAGGGCCGGGGAACGGATGGCGGCGGATGAAGCTTTCGGGCAGGCCAAGCTCGCGGCCAAGGGCGCGAACCTCGTCCTTGAACAGCTCTCGCAGCGGTTCGACCAGCTTCAGACCCATCTTTTCCGGCAGGCCGCCGACGTTATGGTGGCTTTTGATGGTGACCGAGGGGCCGCCCGAAAAGCTGACCGATTCGATGACATCGGGGTAAAGCGTGCCCTGAGCCAGGAATTTCGCGCCGCCCACGTCATGCGCGTGCTTCTGGAACACGTCGATGAACAGCCGGCCGATGGTCTTGCGCTTGACCTCGGGGTCGGACACGCCTTCCAAAGCGCCCAAAAACAGCGCGCTTTCGTCGGCGTGAATCAGGGGAATGTTGTAGGTGCCCCGGAACATCGAGACGACTTGTTCGGCTTCGCCCAGACGCAGCAAGCCGTGATCGACGAAAACGCAGGTGAGCTGATCGCCGATGGCCTCATGGATCAGCACGGCGGCAACCGACGAATCAACGCCGCCCGACAGGCCGCAGATCACTTTGGCGTCACCAACCTGGGCGCGGATCTTGGCGATGGCTTCGTCCCGATAGGCGCCCATGGTCCAGTCGCCCTTGAACCCGGCCAGCTTGACGAAGTTCTCATACAGTTTCGCGCCCTTGGGGGTGTGGTGCACCTCGGGGTGGAACTGCACGGCGTAGAAGTGCCGGGCCGGGTCGGCGGTGATCGCAAACGGCGCGTTGGGCGAGGTGCCGTAAACCTGAAATCCGGGGGCGATTTCAGAGACATGGTCGCCATGGCTCATCCAGACCTGTTCATCGCCAGACGCGAACCAGCCGTCCAGCAGGGGCAAGCGTTGCGCGGTGGGCGTGACCTTGGCGCGGCCAAACTCTGCCGTGCCATGGCCGCCTTCGACATGACCGCCGAGCAGATGCATCATCACTTGCTGACCATAGCAGATGCCGAGGATCGGCACACCAAGGTCAAACACGCCCGGTGGCGGCATCGGCGCGCCCTCGGTATAAACGCTGGCCGGACCGCCCGAAAAGATCACCGCCTTGGGGGCGAAGGCGGTCAGGAAAGCCGCGTCCACTTTGTTGAAGGGGTGGATTTCGCAATAAACATGCAGCTCGCGCAGGCGGCGGGCGATCAGTTGCGTCACCTGGCTGCCGAAATCAATGATCAGAAGGCGGTCGTGATTTTGGGCGGCGTGTTTTGTGCGGTCATGTTGGGTCATGGAGCTTTCGGTAACTTCCCGTCAGGGGAATCGCAAGAGACCCAAAGCCGGGGGTTTCACACCCCCGGACCCCCGTGGGATATTTGTGGAAGATGATTGCGGGACAGGAGGTCGGTTTCAACGCTTGCCTATGTCGGTTTTGATCCTCAAGCGCCGCATTTCCATGGGGGAGGGGGCAAGGAACGGCGCATAAGGGCGGCAACGAAGTTGGAGGCGATGATGAACGATCAGGTTGGGGTGAAGCGCGTTCGAGGCGGCGGCGGGGCGACGCGGCGGGCAGAGCGCACGGCGGTCAGCTTTGAAACCGCGAAGTTCATCCAGCGCAACATCCCGAATTTTGAGATTCTGAACGAAGAGGCGCTGCAGATCATCGAATGGAACGCCGACACGATTCTGGAAGAGATCGGCGTCAATTTCGTGGAAAACGAGGCCGCCTTGCAGCGCTGGCGCGAGGCCGGGGCGGATGTGAAGGGCGAACGGGTGCATATTCCCCGGGGGCTGGCGCGCAAGTTGTGCGCGACCGCGCCGAAGACCTTCACGCAATACGCGCGCAATCCAGAGCGAAATGTCGAGATTGGCGGCCGCGGTCTGGTGCTGGCGCCGGTCTACGGCCCGCCCTTCGTGCGCGACATGGAAGGCGGGCGCCGCTATGCCACGCTGGAGGATTTCCGGAATTTCGTGAAACTGGGCTACATGTCCAAATGGCTGCACCATTCGGGAGGCACCGTGTGCGAGCCGACCGATATTCCGGTGAACAAGCGGCACTTGGACATGGTGCTGGCGCATATGACCTTGAGCGATAAGCCCTATATGGGGTCGGTGACGGAGCCTTCGCGGGCGGCGGACACCGTTGAGATGTCGAAAATCCTGTTCGGCGCGGATTTTGTCGACCAGAACACCGTGATGACGCAGTTGATCAACAT
>JANLQT010000097.1:0-7500 GCA_031368035.1 Rhodobacterales bacterium
ACGCCGCTGACCGATCCGGCGCTGCTGGCCGAGGTTGTGCCTTTGATGCGGGCGCTGGACCTGCCGTCGCTGGATTTGCGGGTGTTCGAGCAGCCGGGGGTCAATGCGCTGGCCGCGCCCGATGGCCGGGTTTATCTGACCCGCGGCATGGTGGCGGCCTTTGGCGCGGGCCAGATCACCGGGCCCGAGATCGCCTCGGTCGTCGCGCACGAGTTGGGGCATCTGTCGCTGGGTCATCTGCGGCGGCGAATGGTGGATTTCACCGGGCAGAACATGGTGCTGGTGCTGCTGGGCGGGGTGCTGGCGCGCTTTGTGCCGGTGGTGGGGGTGGCGCTGGCGCGGCTGGCGTCCTCGGCGCTGATGGCGCATCTGTCGCGGCGGGACGAGTTCGAGGCGGATGAATTTGCCGCCGCCTTGCTGGTGAAGGCGGGCATCGGCACGGCGCCGCAGCGGCAACTTTTGGCCAAACTGGGCGGCGCGAATGCGGTGCAGGGCGGGACGGCGGCCTGGCTGATGAGCCATCCGCCCGCCGCCGAACGGATCAAGGCCATCGCGGCGGCAGAGGCC
Organism: Rhodobacterales bacterium; assembly: GCA_031368035.1. Taxonomy (GTDB): domain Bacteria; phylum Pseudomonadota; class Alphaproteobacteria; order Rhodobacterales; family Rhodobacteraceae; genus Stagnihabitans. The sequence goes on from JANLQT010000097.1 coordinate 568, forward strand.
AAATGGGGCGTTTGAGGCGGGCGCCGGAGCCTCCGGCGGGGATATTTGTGGCTTCCATGAAGGGGCTTTGAGATGAGTCTGATTGGCACCCGCGCGACCGTGATTGGGGCGGGGATCGGCGGGCTGGCGGCGGCACAGGCTTTGGCTTTGCGCGGGGCCGAGGTCACGGTGCTGGAACAGGCCGAGGCGATTGGCGAGGTCGGGGCAGGCATCCAGGTCTCGCCCAACGGGGCGGTGGTGCTGAAGGCGTTGGGGCTGGGGGAGGCGCTGGAGGCGGCCTCGCTGCGGGCAGAGGCGGTGGAGTTGCGGGACGGGTATTCGGGCAGCGTGGTAACACGGCTGGAGGTCGCAAAGCTGCGGCCGGAGCAGGGCTATCACTTTGTGCACCGCGCTGACCTGATCGAGATCTTGCGGGCGGGGGCAGAAGCCGCGGGGGTGAAGCTGCGGCTCGCGTCACATGCCGCCTCGGTCGATCTGTCGGGGCCGCGGCCTCGGCTGGTTTTGGCCGGCGGGGTGGAGGAGGCGGAACTGCTGGTGGGCGCGGATGGGCTGCATTCCGTGACGCGGGTGGCCTTGCTGGGCACCGAGGCGCCGTTCTTCGCGCATCAGGTGGCCTGGCGCGCGCTGATCCCCGGCGATGGCGGCCCGGACGTTGCCGAAGTGCATATGGGCGCGGGCAAGCATCTGGTCAGCTATCCTTTGCGCGGCGGAACTTTGCGGAACATCGTGGCGGTGGAGGAGCGGCGGCGCTGGGTCGAGGAAAGCTGGGCGCTGAAGGACGATCCGATGGATTTGCGCGCGGCGTTCGAGGATTTCTCTCCGCGCGTGCGGGGTTGGCTGGATCAGGTGCAGGACGTCTGGCTGTGGGGCCTGTTCCGGCACGAGGTGGCGCGGGTCTGGACCACGGCGCTGCCGGACGGGGGGGCGGCGATCCTTGGCGATGCCGCGCATCCGACGCTGCCGTTTCTGGCGCAGGGCGCCTGCATGGCGCTGGAGGATGCCTGGGTGCTGGCGGCGTCATTGGCCGGAACTGACACGCGGGCGGCGGGGCTGGCGTTGTATCAGGCGGCGCGGATGGACCGGTGCCGCAGAATTGTCGCGGCGGCGGGGCGGAATGCCAAGGCCTATCACCTGGGCGGCGTGACGCGGAGCCTTGCCCATCTGGGGCTGCGGCTGGGCGGGATGGTGGCGCCGGGCGCGGCGCTGGCGCAGTTCGACTGGATTTATGGGTTTGATGTGACGGGAAAAGATGGGTGAATAACCCATCCCACGAGGGCAAATTCATCCAGTGACGCGCCCGTAGGATGGGCGATTCACCCATCCCTGGTCACGACATATGCAACATCACGAACAGCGCCACGGTCAGGCCGATTTCCAGCCAGGGCAGGGAAATCTGCGGCAGGCTTTGCGTCATCACCCGGATCGGCGCGGCGGGGGCCTGGCCGAAGGGCAGGCGATAGCGGCTGCGGGTGGGCAGTTGCGGGGCGAGCGGCGGGAACGGGTGTTGCATGATGTTCTCCTTCTTCCCACAAATGTCCGGTATAGAACTTAATAAGAACATAAGGCCCGGCAGTGCCGGGCCCTTTGCTTTTGAAACAATATGTTTCGAGTTTTATCGGAAATCTTTACGAAGCGAGGTTGCGCAGGACGTAGTGCAGCACGCCGCCATGCTCGACATATTCGATCTCGATTTCCGTATCGATCCGGCATTTCAACTGGATGGTTCTGGTCTTGCCGTCGGCATAGGCGATGGTGCAGGACACCAGGCTTAGCGGCGTCAGATCGCCCGCAAGGCCGGCGATGTCCACGACCTCGTCGCCTTCCAGACCCAGCGATTTACGCGTCTCGCCGCCGGTGAATTCAAACGGGATGACGCCCATGCCGACGAGGTTGGACCGGTGGATCCGTTCGAAGCTTTCCGCGATCACGGCCTTGACGCCCAGCAGCGCGGTGCCTTTGGCGGCCCAGTCGCGCGACGAGCCTGCGCCGTATTCGATGCCGCCGAAGATCACCAGCGGGGTGCCCTTGGCCTGCCACGCCATCGAGGCGTCGTAGATCGAGGTTTGCGCGCCGTCCGGCCCCTTGGAATAGCCGCCCTCCACGCCGTCCAACATCTCGTTCTTGATGCGGATGTTGGCAAGGGTGCCGCGCATCATCACTTCATGGTTGCCGCGCCGGGCCCCATAGGAGTTGAACTCGGATACCGGAACTTGACGTTCTATCAGGTACTTGCCCGCCGGAGTTGAGGCTTTGAATGAACCGGCTGGCGAGATGTGGTCGGTGGTGATCATGTCGCCGAAGATGCCGAGAATGCGGGCGCCGGTGATGTCGTGGATGGTGCCGGGGGTCTTGGACATGCCTTTGAAATAGGGCGGATTCCGGATGTAGGTCGAGGAGGTCGGCCAGTCGTAGGTCTCGGAATCCGTGACCTTCACGGCCTGCCATTTGGCATCGCCCTTGAACACATCGGCGTATTTCTTCTGGAACGCGGCGCGGGTGACGGTGGCATGCACCAGGTCGGCGATTTCCTTGTTCGTCGGCCAGACGTCTTTCAGATAGACCGGGCCGTTGGTGCCCATGCCCAGAGGCTCGGTGGTGATGTCGATGTTCATGTCACCGGCCAGCGCGTAGGCGACGACCAGCGGCGGCGAGGCAAGGTAGTTGGCGCGGACGTCGGGGGAGATGCGGCCTTCGAAGTTGCGGTTGCCCGACAGGACGGCGGCGGCCACCAGATCGCCCTTGGCGATGGCTTCGGAAATGGCGGGGTCCAGCGGGCCGGAGTTGCCGATGCAGGTGGTGCAGCCATAGCCGACGAGGTTGAAGCCGATGGCGTCAAGGTCCTCCTGCAAGCCAGCGGCGTTCAGGTATTCGGACACGACCTGCGATCCGGGGGCGAGGGAGGTTTTCACCCAGGGCTTGGAGGTCAGACCCAAGGCACGGGCCTTGCGGGCGACGAGGCCAGCGCCGATCATTACATAGGGGTTCGACGTGTTGGTGCAGGAGGTGATCGAGGCGATCACCACCGAGCCGTCGCGCAGGATATAATCCTTGCCGGCGACTGCGGCGCATTTGCGCAGGTCGGTGGGGGCAAGGAGAGTGGAGCCTTCGGAGGCCATCTCTTTGGCCGCTGCGGTGGCATCAAGCCCGCGGTAGTCGGCGACGGTTTGGTAGAAGCCTGCCGCTGCCGTGGTCAGGGGCGTGTAATCTTGCGGGCGTTTCGGGCCGGAGATGGCGGGGACGATGGTGCCCATGTCGAGGTTCAGGGTGGAGGAATAGACCGGGTCATAGTCGGCACCCCGCCACATGCCGTTGGCTTTGGCATAGGCTTCGACGAGGGCGATCCGCGATTCCTCGCGGCCCGTCATATGCATGTAGCGCAGGGTTTCGTCGTCGATCGGGAAGAAGCCGCAGGTGGCGCCGTATTCGGGGGCCATGTTTGCGATGGTGGCGCGGTCGGCGAGCGGCAGGTGGTCCAGGCCGGGGCCGTAGAACTCGACGAACTTGTTCACCACGCCATGCTTGCGCAGCATTTGCACGACTTTCAGCACCAGATCGGTGGCGGTGGTGCCTTCGACCATGGCGCCGGTCAGTTTGAAGCCGACGACTTCGGGGATCAGCATGGACACGGGCTGGCCCAGCATGGCGGCTTCCGCCTCGATCCCGCCGACTCCCCAGCCGAGCACGGCGAGGCCGTTGACCATCGTGGTATGCGAATCGGTGCCGACGAGGGTGTCGGGATAAGCAACCTCGGACCCGTGCTGGTCCTTGTCGGTCCAGACAGTCTGGGCGAGGTATTCAAGGTTGACCTGATGGCAGATGCCGGTGCCCGGCGGCACCACGCGGAAGTTGTTGAAGGCGTTCTGGCCCCATTTCAGGAAGATATAGCGCTCCATGTTCCGCTCATATTCGCGGTCCACGTTGGCCTGAAACGCGCGAGCGGTGCCGAATTCGTCGATCATCACCGAATGGTCGATCACCAGATCCACCGGGTTCAGCGGGTTGATCTGCTGCGCGTCGCCCCCCAACCCCAGAATGCCGTCGCGCATCGCCGCCAGATCGACCACGGCCGGAACGCCGGTGAAGTCCTGCATCAAGACGCGGGCGGGGCGGTAGGCAATCTCGCGCGGGTTCTTGCCGCCAAGCGCAGCCCATTCAGCGAAGGCACGGATGTCGTCGAGGGTGACGGTCTTGCCATCCTCGAACCGCAGCATGTTTTCAAGCACCACTTTCAGCGCGGCGGGCAGCCTGGAAAAATCACCCAAGCCCGCAGCCTGCGCCGCCGGAATGGAGTAATAGCTGACGGTCTTGCCCCCGGCGGTGAGAGTTTTGCGGGTCTTGGCGCTGTCTTGTCCGACGGTGACGGTCATCTTCTTCTCCTGAAGGCTGGCTGGCCCGGTTCTGCCAAAGGGACAGGGGGCTTGCAAGGGAATCGTTCCCGGTTCGCTGGCAATGTATACCATGGTATGCCGAAACACCAGACCCGAGGTGGTGGCGCCGGTTTTCACAGCAGAATGTGAAGGATTGATTGCACAAGGCTCGCAATTCCTTGATTGGCGGGCGCGGGACAAAGCCGTTAGGTTCCCCCGAACAAAGGAGATGCCGTGACCAGGATCGGGCAGACAATTGGCGCGGCCCTGGGACTGTGGGTGGCCGGATCGGGTATCGTGCTGGCTGATGGAGGCAAGGCTGTGGTGGTGGAACTGTTCACCTCGCAGGGGTGTTCGTCCTGTCCACCGGCGGATGCCTATCTTGGGCGTCTGGCGGAAAACCCCGATGTCATCGCTTTGGCGCTGCATGTCGATTACTGGGACTATATCGGCTGGACCGACCAGTTCGGCTCGCCTCAGTTCACCCAGCGGCAGAAAGCCTATGCGCGGGCGGAAGGCAATCACACGATCTATACGCCGCAGATGATCGTGAACGGGGTGGAGCGGGTCGAAGGCACCGATCCCGAGAAGGTCGAAAGCGACATATCCCGCCATCTGAGCCGGCCGCAGACGATTTCGCTGACACTGTCGCGCGACGTTGCGATGGTGACGATCAAGGCCGAGGCGAAATCGGCGCTGACCGGGCCCGTGACGGTGCAACTGGTCCGCTATCGCCCCAGCGAAACCGTGGCGATCGGCTATGGCGAGAACGCGGGCAAGGTCATGGAATACCACAATATCGTCACCGAATGGCGGGTGCTTGGCGATTGGGCGGGCGATGTGCCCTTGGAGCTGACGACGCCGGCGGTGGGCGATGATCCGATCGTGGTGATCCTGCAGGCTGCGGGTGCGGGCGCCCGCGGGCCCGGCGCGATTCTGGCGGCCGCGACGCTGAAATAGCGCGCCCTGCTTCCGGCGGCCTCTACGTCCAGCGGCCCCTACTTCCGGCGGCCCCTATTTCCAGCGGCCCCTATTTCCAGCGACGGTGAATCCAGAACCATTGTTCGGGATGGGCCGTGACCTGCCGTTCCAGCGAGGTGTTGACGGCTTGGGTCATGGCTTCGGGCGTGCCTTTGGGGATCGGATCCTCGACCACGAGTTCAAAGTTGATCCCGTCCTTTTGCCGGATACCGTAGACCGGCACCAACAGGCAGTCGTAGCGCAGCGCCAGGTCCGCCGCCGAAGTGGCGGTCAGCGCGCGGTGCCCCATGAAGTTGAGCGCGGCACCCTGATAGACATGTTGGTCGATCAGGATGCCCAGCATGCCGCCCTGTTTGAGATGGCTGACCATCTCGGTCAGGCCCTTGCGTCCGCGCGCGAAAATCGGCTCGGAAATCGCGCCGATCGTGGCGCGGAAATGCTTTTCGACGAAGGGATTCTGCTGCGGGCGGTACAGCGCGCCAACGTTCAGCCCGTGCCCGGCCAGCACCGCGCGCGCAATATCGTGGTTGCCGAAATGGCCCGACACCAGGATTACCGCCTGCCCCCGGGCCCGGGCCGCCAGAATTTCGGTCAGCCCGGCGCCGCGGATCGGCGTGTCCTTGACCTGGGCCTTGAACTCTTGTGGCGAGTAAAGCTCGGCCAGGGTGCGCCCGACATTGTTGCAGACGGCGGCGGTCAGACGCTTCACCTCGGCCTTGGGCAGGTCCGGCCAGATCAGCGCGAGGTTCAGGCGCACGCGGGTGGTCCAACCGGCCAAAGGCGCGGCAAGGTGCAGCACCGCCCAGCCGGCAAAGGGCACGCGCAGGCGATAGGGCAGCAGGCGCGTCAGGCCAAGCAGGGCCGAGGCGGCCAGGTTTTCCATCCAGGCGACCGGCAGATACAGGGGCGAGGACGGGTTTGGCACCGGCGGCGTCAGCTTCTGGTTTCGGAACGCCAGACATAAAGTCCGGCCAGCGCGATCACAAGCGCCCCGATCAGCGTGGGGCTGTCGGGCCAGGCGCCAAAGACGGTGATCGACCACAGCGTGGCGAACACCATGTCGAGATAGCCGAACGGGGCGAGCGCCGCCGCCTCGGTCAGGGAATAGGCGCGGATGGTCAAGAGCTGGGCGATGGAGCCGAGAAGCGCAAGCAGGGCGAACAGGCCCAGATCGCCAAGCGGGATGGGGCGGAAATTGAACGGCAGCAGCGCCGAGGTGACGATGGCCCCGAACAGCGCGGCATAGAACATCGCGGCCCAGGGGCTTTCGCGTTGGCCGACATGGCGGGTCAGCAGCATGTTGGCGGCATAGGAGACCGCGCAGAGCAGCGGCAGGATGGCGGCAAGGGTAAAGACCCCCAGGCCCGGCCGGATGACGATCAGCGCGCCAAGCGCCGCCAGCGCCACGCCGATGATCCGGGTGCGGCCCAGTCTTTCGCCCAGAAACAGCGCGGCACCCAGCGTGATGAGCACCGGATTGATGTCAGCCAGTGCCGTGGCTTCAGCTAGGCCCATGTAGTTCAGCGACACAAAGAACAGCGAGCTGGCGCCAAGCTGGCTGATGGACCGCGCGAGGTGCCAGCCG
>JANLQT010000098.1:0-8403 GCA_031368035.1 Rhodobacterales bacterium
CCGCGCGGCACCTCGACCATGGCGTCATCCACAACTTTCGCCTGATAGCCCGTCACCGGCCGCCCGGTGCTGGCGGGCGCATGGTCCCCGAAGCGGTTGGTGATGAAGATGTGCAGCATCTCGGTCGCGCCGATCCCGTCCAGCATCGGCTTGCCGGTCTTGGCGATCCATTCGTCATACACCGGCCCCGGCAGCGTCTCTCCGGCCGAAACCGCCGCCCGCAGCGACGACAAATCCGCCCCCTGATCCATCGCCTTCAGCATCACCCGATACGCCGTGGGCGCCGTGAAACACACCGTCGCGCGGTATTTCTGGATGATCTCGATCATGTTCGGCGGCGTCGCCTGTTCCAGCAGTGCCGCCGCCGCCCCGAACCGCAGCGGAAACACCGCCAGCCCCCCCAGCCCGAAGGTAAACGCCAGCGGCGGCGAGCCTACGAACACATCCTCCGGCACCACCCGCAGCACCTCGCGCGCATAGCCATCCGCGATGATCAGCAAATCCCGATGAAAATGCATCGTCGCCTTGGGCTCTCCGGTCGTGCCGCTGGTGAAGCCCAGCAAAGCCACATCGTCCCGCCCGGTCTTCACCGCCGCAAACCGCACCGACTTCGACAGCGCCGCCCGGTCCAGCTCCGCATCATGGTTCACCGTCCCGTCAAACCCAACCACCGACTTCAGAAACCGCGAGTGCTTCGCACAGGCGACCATCTCTTCCATCAGCCGCGTATCGCAAAGCGCAAGCGCGATCTCTGCCTTGTCAACGATCGCGCCCAATTCCCCCGCCCGCAGCATCGGCATGGTGTTGACGACCACCGCCCCCGCCTTGGTCGCTCCCAGCCAGCAGGCCACCATCGCCGGGTTGTTGGCCGAGCGGATCAGCACCCGGGTGCCGGGCCTCACCCCGAAATCCTCCACCAAGGCATGGGCGATCCGGTTCGACCAGTCCGTAAGTTCCTTGTAAGTCCGGCTCCGCCCATTGCCGATCAGCGCGGTATGGTCGCCGAACCCCTTCTCGACCATCCGGTCGGTAAGCTCGGTCCCGACATTCAGCCATTCGGGATAGTCAAACCCCTCCAGCCGAAACTCCGGCCAGTCCTCCATCGCAGGCAGCCGGTCCCGCGTGAACGTATCCACATGCCCCGACGGCCCCAGTTTCATTTCGGCACCACCGCTGTTGCCTCGATCTCGACTTTGGCCCGGTCCTCGACCAGCGCCACGACCTGCACCAGTGCCATCGCCGGATAATGCCGCCCGATGATCTGCTTGTAGACCTCGCCGAGCCCCTTCAGGCTGCCCAGATAGTCCCGCTTGTCCGTGACATACCAGGTCAGCCGCACCAGATGCTCCGGACGCGCCCCGGCCTCGGCCAGCACCTCGACGATGGAGCGCAGGGCCTGCGCCACCTGCCCAACGAAGTCATCCGTCTCGAACACCTGATCGGCATTCCAGCCGATCAATCCGCCAGTGAACACCATCCGCCCCTCGGCGGCGACACCATTGGCATAGCCCCGCGCGGGCTTCCAATGGCTCGGATGCAGGATCTCGTGGCTCATCCCAGCAAACTCCTCGCAATGATGACCCGCTGCACATCGCTCGCGCCCTCATAGATCCGCAGCGCCCGGATTTCCCGGTACAAGGCCTCGACCGCGAACCCATGCCGCACCCCGTCGCCGCCATGCAGCTGCACCGCCATGTCGATGACCCTTTGCGCGGCTTCCGTCGAATACAGCTTGGCCATCGCCGCCTCCCGGCTGATGCGAGGCGCCCCCATGTCCTTGGTCCAGGCCGCGCGGTACACCAGCAGCGCCGAGGCATCCACCTCCAACGCCATATCCGCCAGATGCCCCTGCACCATCTGCAACTCGCTCAGTGGCGCACCCTGAATCCGGCGGCTCTGCACCCGGATCAAAGCCTCGTCCAACGCCCGCCGCGCAAAGCCCAGCGCCGCCGCCCCCACCGTCGGGCGGAACACGTCCAGCACCGACATGGCGATCTTGAACCCATCCCCCGCCTTGCCGATCAACGCCGCATCCGGCAGATGCACCCCCGCCAGCCGCAAATGCGCCAAAGGATGCGGCGCCATCACCTCGATGCGGCTCACGATCTCCAGCCCCGCCACATCCGCCGGCATCAGGAACGCCGACAACCCTTTGGCCCCCGGCGCCTCCCCGGTGCGAGCAATCATCACATAAACATCCGCAATCCCGCCGTTCGAGATATAGGTCTTCTCGCCGTCCAGCACCCATCCCCCCGGCACCCGCACCGCGAGCGTCGCCGTCGCCGCCACGTCCGACCCTGACGCAGGCTCGGTCAGCGCGAACCCCGCAATCGCACGCCCCGCCCGCGTTTCGCCCAGCCACTCGCGCTGCTGGTCCGAGCCGAACAGACTCACCGCCCCCATGCCCAGGCCCTGCATGGCAAAGGCGAAATCCGCGAGCCCGTCATGCCGCGCCAAGGTTTCGCGGATCAGGCACAGGCTCCGCACATCCAGCCGCTCCCCCTCGCCCGCACCGGAATGTTTCAGCCATCCGCCCGCCCCCAAAGCCGCCACCAACCCCCGGCACGCCGCGTCCACATCAGCGTGATCCACCGGCAGCGCCGCCTTGCACCAGTCCTCCAGCGCCTCAGCCAGTTCGCGGTGGCGGTTGTCAAAGAACGGCCAGGTCAGGAAGCTCGTATCGCTCATGTCTTCACCGAAGCTCCAAATATCCCGGGGGTCCGGGGGCAGCGCCCCCGGGGCTCAGTCACCCGCAAAAACGGGTTTCTCCTTGGCGAAAAAGGCGCGGTAGGCCCTCTCGAAATCCTTGGTCTGCATGCAGATCGCCTGCGCCTGCGCCTCGGCCTCGATCGCCTGCTCCAGCCCCATCGCCCATTCCTGCAACAACTGCGTCTTGGTCACCCCATGCGCAAACACCGGCCCCGAGGCGAGCCGCCGCGCCAGCGCCATCGCCTCCGCCTCCAGGCTATCCGCCGGATGCACCGCGTTCCAGAAGCCCCAGGCGGCGCCCTCCTCCGCGCTCATGGTCCGGCCAGTATACAACAATTCCGCTGCCCGCCCCTGCCCGATGATCCGCGGCAGCATCGCGCAAGCGCCCATGTCGCAGCCCGCCAGCCCCACCCGCGCGAACAGAAACGCGCATTTCGCCTCGCGTGACGCCAGCCGCAAATCCGACGCCATCGCCAGGATCGCCCCCGCCCCCACTGCGACGCCGTCCACCGCCGCGATGATCGGCTTGCCGCAGGTGATCATCGCCTTGACCAGATCCCCGGTCATCCGCGTGAACGCCAGCAACTCCCGCACCGGCAGCCCGATCAGTGGTCCGATGATCTCATGGACATCCCCGCCCGAGCAGAAATTACCGCCGTTCGAGCCAAACACCACCACATCCACATCGCTGGCCACCGCCAATGCCCGGAAATGGTCGCGCAGTTCGGCATAGCTGTCGAAGGTCAGCGGGTTCTTCCGCTCTGGCCGGTTCAGCCGCAGCACGGCCACCCGGTCCGTCACCTCCCACAGAAAATGCTGCGGCACCACGCCCGCCATCTTGCTCATGACTTCCCCACGCGCTTCAGGATTTCGGTCAATTTATCCACGTCCTCCGCCGTCAAATTCGCAAACAGCCGGTCCACCTCGACCTCATGCCCCAAAGCCTGCACCTCAAACCCTGCCAGCCCCTCCGGCGTCAGCGAGACGAACACCGTGCGCCGGTCCGCCTCCGATTGCGTGCGCCGCACCATCCCGTCCGCCTCCAGCCGGTCCACCACCGCCGTCGCATTGCCGTTCGACACCAGCAGCATCCGGGACAACTCGCTCATCGTCACGCCCTCGCGCTTGCGATACAGCGCCGCCAGCACGTCGAACCGCGGCAATGTCGTCGCATGGCCCAGCCGCAGATACTCGCGCAACGACGATTCCGCCCCCCGCGTCACGCCCAGCAGCCGGATCCACAGCTTCAACCGCCGCTTGGACAGATCGCTCATGCCTCGCCCCCGGTGATCGGCAGCGCGGCGCCGTTGATCCCTTCCGACCCCGGCGCGCACAAAAACAGCGCCGCCGCCGTCACTTCCGAGGGTTGATACAACCGGTTCTGCGGCGACAAAGCCTTGAGCACGGCCCGCGCCTCGGCCAAACTGCGCCCGGTCTTGGCGGCAATCACCTCGATGGAATGGTCCGTCATCGGCGTGTCCAGAAATCCCGGGCAGATCGCGTTCACCGTCACCGGCCCCTTCGCCACCTCCAGCGCCAGTGACCGCACGATCCCGATCACCCCATGCTTCGCCGCCGCATAGGGCACGATCTTGGCATAGCCCTTCAGCCCCGCCGAGGAGGCCACCGCGATCAGCCGCCCCCAGCCCGGCATCTGCCGCAGCCCCTCGCGGAAGGTCAGGAACACCCCGGTCAGATTGACCGAGATCATTGCATCCCATTGCGCTGTCGAGGTTTTCAGCACAGGCGCACTGTCCGCCGCCCCCGCATTGGCAATAACAATATCGCAAACCCCCGCCGCCACGAACATCGCCCGCACCGAGCCCTCTTCCGTCACATCCGCCTGCACCACCTTGGCCCCGGTCGCCGCTGCAACCACCTGCAACGGCTCCAGCCGCCGCCCCGAAATCACCACTTCCGCCCCCGCCGCCGCAAACCCGCGCGCGAGATCGGCCCCGGCCCCAGTGCCGCCCCCGGTGATCAGAACGCGTTTGCCAACCAGATTCATACCCGGATCGCCTCTTGCTGACGTTCCCGCAGCCGCCGCGCCTGATCGCGCCCGCCGAGGTAGGGCAGCGGCCATTCCGTCGCCGTATCCCCCTGCGCCACCGCCGCATGCAGCGTCCAGTACGGGTCCGCCAGATGCGGCCGCGCCAGTGCCACCAGATCGGCGCGCCCCGCCAGCAGGATGCCGTTCACCTGATCGGCCTCGGTGATATTGCCGACCGCCATCGTCGCCAGATGCGCCTCGTTGCGGATGCGGTCGCTGAACGGCGTCTGGAACATCCGCCCGTACACCGGCTTGGCGTCGGTTGAAGTTTGCCCCGCCGACACGTCGATCAGATCCGCCCCTGCGCTTGCGAACATCCGCGCGATCTCCACCGCCTCGTCCGGGGTCACGCCATCGTCGGTCCAGTCCGTCGCGCTGATCCGCACCGACATCGGCTTGTCCGCCGGCCAGACCGCGCGCATCGCCGCAAACACCTCCAGCGGCCAGCGCATCCGGTTTTCCAGACTGCCGCCGTACTCATCGCCCCGATTGTTCGATTTTGGCGAGATGAAGCTGGAAATCAGATAACCATGCGCCGCGTGAAGTTCGATCATGTCAAACCCGCACCGCGCCGCCATCTGTGCGGCGCTGACAAATTCCTCCCGCACGCGGGTCATATCCGCCCGGTCCATTGCCTTCGGCACCTGATTACGCGGGCTCCAGGCCAAGTCGGACACGCTCAGCACCGGCCAGTTGCCGTCGGGCAAAGGCCGGTTGTCCTCCACCCAGCCAACGCAGGTCGAGGCTTTGCGCCCCGCATGCCCGATCTGCGCGCATATTTTCGCGCCAGTCTCGGCATGAACAAACTCTACCAGCCGGGTCCACGCCGCCTCATGATCCGGCGTGTAAAACCCCGGACAGCCGGGCGTGATCCGCCCCTCGGGCGAAACGCAGGTCATTTCGGTATAGACCAGCCCCGCGCCGCCCTTGGCCCGCTCGGCGTAATGCACGAAATGCCAGTCGGTCGGGCAGCCGTCCACCGCCTTGTATTGCGCCATCGGAGACACCACCACGCGGTTCTTCAGCGTCATGCCGCGCAAACTGAACGGCGCGAACATCGGCGTCCGGCCCGACTGGCCCCCCGCCTGCGCTTGAAACCAATCCTCGGCCCGCGCCAGCCAATCCGGGTCGCGCAACCGCAAATTCTCGTGGCTAATCCGTTGACTACGCGTCAGCAACGAATAGGCGAACTGCAACGGCGGCATGTCGAGATACCGCTCCACCCGCTCGAACCACTCCAAGCTGTTCCGCGCCGCCGACTGCAACCGCAGCACCTCCACCCGGCGTTCGTCCTGATAGCGTTGGAACGCGCCTTCCAGCGTCGGCTCGGACCGCAGGTAATCGGCCAGCGCAATCGCGCTGTCAAACGCCAGCCGAGACCCCGACCCGATCGAATAGTGCCCCGTCGCCGCCGCATCGCCCATCAGCACGACATTGCCATTGTACCACCGCTCGCACAACACGCGCGGGAACTGCATCCACACCGCCGACCCGCGCAAATGTGTGGCGTTCGACATCAGCGCATGGCCACCCAAATGCCGCGCGAAGATCCGCTCGCAGGTCGCAACCGTCTCTTCCTTCGTCATCTGCTCGAACCCGGCCCGGTCAAAGGTGTCGGGCATGCAATCGACGATAAACGTCGCGGTGTCGGCGTCGAACTGGTAGACATGCGCCCAGAACCAGCCCCATTCCGTCTTTTCAAAGATGAAGGTGAAGGCGTCGTCGAACTTCTGATGCGTGCCCAGCCAGATGAATTTCACCAGCCGCTGGTCGATGTCGGGCTTGAACACCTCGGCATATTCCCGCCTGACCAAAGAGTTGATCCCGTCCGTCGCCACCACCACGTCATAATCGCGCCGATACTCCTCCGCCGTCTTGAACTCGGTCTGAAACTGCAGATCGACGCCCAGTTCCCGCGCGCGGCCCTGCAGGATCAGCAGCATCTTCATCCGCCCGATCCCGGCAAATCCATGCCCGCCCGAGACGATCCGCTCGCCCTGGTGGATCACCGCAATGTCATCCCAATAGGCAAAGTTGCCCCTGATCGCCTCGTAGGATTTCGGGTCATTCTTCTTCATTCGCGCCATGGCGTCGTCCGACAGCACCACGCCCCAGCCGAAGGTATCATTGGCCTTGTTGCGCTCCAGCACCGTCACCTGATGGCTCGGATCGCGCAGCTTCATCGAGATGGCGAAGTACAGCCCCGCAGGCCCGCCCCCCAGGCAAAGAACCTTCATCACAGCCCCTCCCTCATCGCGATCGGGAAACTCTGCCACCGGGTCAAAACAATTTCAAGCTTGAAATTTCAGGTTTGAAATTGAGGGTAGGTCAGACGAAACTGCGGATCGTGGCGATGGCCCCATCCAGTGCCTTGCCCTCTTCATCCTTCAACGCCGCCTCGATCAGCCTTTGCGCCCATTCCGCCGCATCCGGGCGGCCCGCGACCAGATCAATTCCCACCTGCACCCGGTCGTATTTCGACAGACCCCGCGCATGGGTGTCGGAATAGCCCTTCACCAGCCGCCGGGTCCGCAGCAGTTGCACCGCCAGGTCATAATCCTTCGGCAGCATCGCCACCGCTTTGGCTGACCAGGCTTCCAGATGCGCCATCTCGGTCTGGTGGCGCAGGGTCCGAGGCCGCCACCAGCGCAGCCCCCCCAGCAGATACAGTGTCACAAAGCCGAAAAGCCGGTCGGTCCGGATGCGCCGCCCCTTGCCGAACCAGCGGTCCAGCCAGGCCATCCGCCCCGGATTGGCCGCCCAGCGCGCACCCATCGCGGCAGGCAGCAGCGAGACGATTTCCTCGGCCCTCGGGTGCAGGAACTCCGTCACCTGCATCACATGCGCCTCGCCCTTGCCCATCTCACCGGCGATCCGCTCCGCCCGCCCGCCGCGCGTTTTGGCATCGGCGACACGGATGATGTCGTCGTAAGCCATCGCATTCGCAAGATATTTCGCCGCTGTCGCCGTGAAGGTGAAGGGCGCGCGGTCACGGCCTGCCATCCCTTCCAGCCGGGTCAGGTAATCCGCTCCATGGGAAAGGTCCTGAAACGTCACGACCTTCGCCAGACCCGCCTCTGCCATCTCCCGCGCCGGTTCCGGCAGCGCCCGGGCGCGCGCCATCAGCGCTGCCCAGCCCGCCATCAGCCGCGCCGGCCCCTGAACGACTTTCGCCCTCATCTCGGGCACGGCCTCAAGCGTCTCGCCCGCAGCCACCGCGTCAAACCCCGCCGAGAACGCCCGCAAACTCGCCTCTGCTCCGCGCCCGCCAGCCTTGATCGCCGCCTCGAACGCCGCGCGCGGGAAAGGCAGCGTGCCGGACGCCGCCAAAGCCCCCAGCAAACTCGCCGAAATCACCGACCCGGCCTTCACCGCAAGCGCATCGAAATCCGCCTTCAGCACCGCCCGCGCGGCAATCTCCGCCGCCGCGAGCACCTCGTCCGCATTGGCAATCCCGTCCCCCGGCGCGATCTTTTCCGACACCGCCAGCATCCGGTGGGTCGAGGTAATCAGAACCGTCCGGTCCGGCGTGACAAAGCCGCGAATGATCGCCCGCCCCGCCTCCATCAGTTCGGCGGTGATCATGATGTCCACATCGCCAGCGGCAGGCATCAGCGAAAACACCGGCTGACCCGCCCCCACCG
>JANLQT010000042.1:0-15771 GCA_031368035.1 Rhodobacterales bacterium
GGTCTGCTCGCCGGGATGATGCAGGGCCATGCGCTTGAGGCCGCCGTCCGGCGCGGCGCGGCGACGGCGGCGCTGATCGTGGCGGGCATCGGCTGCGCCCCCGCCTCGCCCGACCGCGCCACGCTTGACCGCTTAATCGCATCATTCTGACCGACCGGGAGCCTGCCCATGCATATCGCGCCTTACGACAACCAGAACCGCGCCATCGTCGGCGAAGATCACCCAGCGGTGCCGCTGGTCTATTTCAACATCGTGAAACTGGCGGCGGGAGAGGTCTTTACCTCGGCGGTTCCGGGTTATGAGACCTGCATCGTGCCCGCCACTGGCAGCGTCACCGTGCAAACCGCAGGCGAGACCTTTGCCGATATCGGCAAGCGCCGCTTGAATGTCTGGGACGGCGAGCCGGAGGGGGTCTATGTCGGCTCGGGTCAACCCGCGCGGATCACTTGCACCCGTGGCCCCGCCGAGGTGTTTATTGCGGGGGCGCGATATGATCAGGTGCTGCCGCCCTTTGCCATCCGCGCGGACGAGATCGACCCGGTGCAATACGGCTCGGACGAGACCAAGACCCACCGCAAGATCAAGCATATCCTGGGCCAGAAGTATCATGGCCGCGTCGGGCGCCTGCTGGTGTCGGAACTTTACACCGTGGGCGTCGGCGGCTGGTCGGGCTTTCCCAGCCACAAGCATGACACCGACCGCCTGCCACTGGAAACCCGCCACGACGAGGCTTACAACTTCCGCTTCAACCCGGCCCATGGGTCGGGCGTGCAGATGTTGCAGCGCGAGGAGGGTCAGCCGGGGGACGCCTATCACATCGTCGATGGCTCGACGATCGTGCTGGACAAGGGCTTTCATCCCTGCTGCGTGTTGCCGGGTTATCAGATGTATTACTTCACCATTCTGGGCGGGCTGTCGCAGCGGTCTTTGGTGCAGTTTTTCCAACCTAGCCATGCGGACCAGATCGAGACCATTCCGGGCATCAAAGACATGATCGCCAAGTTCAAATGACCCTTGTGACCCTGCGCGAGGTGCTGACGCCCTGCCTGACCGATGGCACTGCCGTGGCGGGGATGGTGGTGCTGGGCTGGGAAGATGCCCAAGCCTATGTCCGCGCGGCGGAAGCACTGAACCGCCCGGTCATCCTGCAGGCCGGCCCGGGCTGCCGTGCCCATATGCCGCTGCCGGTGCTGGGCGCGATGTTCCGCGCGCTGGGGATGGGCGCCTCGGTGCCGGTGGTGGCACATCTGGATCATGGCGAGGGCCTGAGCGTCTGTCAGGAGGCCGCCGCCTGCGGCTTCACCTCGGTGATGTATGACGGATCGGCTTTGCTGCTGGAGGACAACATCGCCCGCACGGCAGAAATCACGCGCTGGGCCCATGCGAAGGGTCTTTCGGTGGAGGCCGAGCTTGGCTTTGTCGGCTATCACGGCGGTGCGGACTCGATGGGAACCGACCCGTCCCAGGTTGCGCAGTTCGCCCGGGAAACCGGGGTGGACGCGCTGGCTGTGGCCGTGGGCAACCGCCACCTGATGACCGAGCCCGGGGCCGAGATCGACTGGCCGCGCCTGGCGGCCATTCAGGCTGAAGCGCCGGATCTGCCCCTGGTGCTGCATGGCGGCTCGGGGATCGGTGCCGCCACTCGTGCGCGGCTGGTGCGCACGTCCCATGTCTGCAAGGTGAACATCGGCACGGAACTGCGCCAAAGCTTCGGCGCGGCGCTGCGGGCGGTTCTGGCCGGGGACCCCGCGCTGTTCGACCGCAACCGCATTTTGGACGCCACGATGGCGCCGGTGGAGGCTGCCGCGCGGCGGGCGCTTCAAAGCCTTGGTCCGGAGTGAAGCGCCCGCGGCGGTCTATTGCAGTTGTTGCGCCGCAGGCTGCGGATTAGGCTCGTCCCCGGTTTCGGCGGGATGGCAACGGGGGCGGCGGTATGGGTGACGTGATCTGGGCGGGCGTCGCAACCGAGGTTGCCCTGCGGTCCGGGATCGCCGTCCTGACGCTGAACCGTCCGCCGGTCAACGCGCTGTCGCATGCCTTCCGTGCCGATATTGCCGCGGCCTTGCACGCGGTCACGACCATCGGGGCCAAGGGGCTGGTGCTGACCGGCGCGGGCGAGACCTTTGTCGCCGGGGCCGAGATTTCCGAACTGGGGCAGGTGCAGGCGCCAAGCCTGCGCGATCTGATCGCGCTTTTGGAAGCGATGGCGATGCCGACCGTCGCCGCGATCAACGGCGCGGCGCTGGGAGGCGGGCTGGAACTGGCACTGGGGTGCCGGGTGCGCGTGGCAGTGGCGGGCGCGAAACTGGGGTTTCCCGAAGTGCATTTGGGTATTCTGCCGGGCGCGGGGGGCACGGTGCGGGGCTGCTATCTGTGCGGCGCCAGCGCAGCGGCCGATCTGATCGCGGGGGGCCGGACTGTCGGCGCGGACGAGGCTTTGCGCCTTGGGCTGGTGGACCGGGTTGTGCTGGGCGATGCGGTCGGGGCCGCGCTGGCAGCGCTGGGCGATCCGGGCCTTGCACCGGCATTTGCCGCACTGGTGACCGCACGGCCGCGCCCGCCCTTTGATGCGGCGGCATTCGAGGCGCAGTCCGCCGCGCTGCTGGCCAAGGCCAGGGGCCAGGCCGCGCAGCGCTGCATCGCGGCAGTGCGCTGTGCGGCGACCGAGCCGTTCGAAGCGGCGATGGCACGCGAACGGGCGCTGTTTGTGGAGGCTTGCGCGTCCACCGAATCCCTCGCGCTGCGGCATCTGTTCTTTGCCGAACGGCAGGCGGCCAAAGTGGACGGGCTGGACCTTGGCCTTGCCCGGCCCTTGACCACCATCGGGGTGATCGGGGCGGGCACGATGGGGCGTGGCATCGCGATGGCCTGCGCCGATGCCGGGCTCGACGTGCGTCTGCGCGAGGTCAGCGCCCCCGCGCTGGAGACGGGCCTGCGCGCGATTGCCGAAGCCTATGCAGGAATGGCTGCCAAGGGTCGCATACCGGCCGCCGAGGCTTCGGCGCGGGCTGGGCGCATCACCGGCGCGCTGGAGGTGGTAGCGCTGTCCGGTTGCGATCTGGTCATCGAGGCGGCGTTCGAGGATATGAGCGTAAAACTCGCGCTGTTTGCCGAACTGGATGCGGAGCTTGGGACCGGGGTGATCCTGGCGACCAACACGTCCTATCTGGATGTGAACGCGATTGCCGACAGCGTGCGGCGGCCCGAGCGGGTGCTGGGCCTGCATTTCTTCTCGCCAGCCAATGTGATGAAATTGCTGGAAATTGTCCGGGCCGACAAGACCGATGCTGCGACGCTTGCCACCGGCATGGCGCTGTCCAGACGGATGCGCAAGACCTCGGTCGTGGTGGGGGTGTGCCGGGGCTTTGTCGGCAACCGGATGCTGCAGGCCCGCAATGCCGCTTTGACGCCGCTGCTGCTGGAAGGCGCACGCTCCGGAGATGTGGATGCCGCCTTCCGCGCCTTCGGCTGGCCGATGGGGCCGTTCGAGATGCAGGATATGGCGGGGCTGGATATCTCGTGGCGGATGCGCAAGGCGAACGGATTGCAGGACGCCGTGCCGGATGCTTTGTGCGAGGCCGGGCGGTTGGGGCAGAAGGCGGGGCGGGGCTGGTATGTCTATGCGCCTGACAGCCGGGTGCCGGTCCCGGACCCCGAAGTGGACCGGATCATTGCGGCGTTGGCCGAGGACTGCAGGATCGCCCCGCGCGACATCGGCGCGGCCGAGATCATCGCCCGCACTCATGGCCCGTTGGTCGCCGAGGGCCGCCGCATCCTGGCCGAGGGCATCGCGGCGCGGTCTTCGGACATCGACGTGGTCTGGACGCAGGGTTACGGCTTTCCCCGGCATCTGGGCGGGCCGATGTTCTGGGCGGACGAAGGCGAGGGGCGCGGTCTGGCCTTGGCCTGAAGCGCTAGGCCCGTGCGGAGGTGCGGCGCTTTCGCTGTGGCCAACGCCCGCGAACCCGGCAAGGATGCCGCGAATCCTGATGCCAAGGACGGTCCAGATGGACGCAAAACCCGCTCAACACGATGTCACGCAGCATTTCAAAATTCACGGTCAGGTGGGGGCCGCCACCTTCGGGGCATGGATCACCCGTCATGCGTCCCGGCTGGGGCTTTCGGGGCGGATTCTGGGTCAGGCTTCGACCTGCGTGGATCTGGTTGTGACCGGCCCGCCCGATCTTCTGGACGCCATGGCGCTGGGGTGCAGCCTTGGCCCGCAAGAGGTCTGGGTGGAGGAAATCGAACGCCTGCCAGGAAACGTCTTTTCCCTTGATGAATTCTGTTCAGACTCTGCCTGAAATATGTACATGCTTCGTCGAAGCGATGACTCTTTGGGCGCCTGCATCCGTCTGCGGGCGCCGGGACGGGATGGGGTCTGGATGGGATACGCGCGGGCAACAACGATGGCGGGCAAGCAGGGGAGAGCGGAATGGCGCTGACGTGGATCGCAACCGGCCTGTCGCGCGACTTGCCGAACGGGGTAGTCATTGCCGGTCACTGGCGCGGCACCGATCTTGCGGTTTGGCGCAGCGCCTCGGGCAAGCTGGCGGCCTGGAAGGACCGCTGCCCGCACCGGGGCATGCGCCTGTCGCATGGTTTCGTGCGGGGCGAGACGCTGGCCTGCATCTACCACGGTTGGGTCTATGACACGGCGGGCGCTTGCCAGCACATCCCGGCCCATCCGGCGCTGACCCCGCCCGCCGCCATCCGCACCGAGGCCTTCGCCTGCGTGGAGGCGGACGGCGTCCTGTGGCTGGCGCCTGCAGGCACGGCAGAGCCGCCGCCGAAGCTGACGGGTCTGCAACCGTTGCGCAGCATCACGCTGACCGGCGATAGGGCAGCGATTCTGGCGGCGATTTTGGCGGCGGAACCGGCGCTGGCAGGACAGGACATGCTGCGGGGCACGGTCCTGATCGCGGGGCAGGCGCAGGACATTTGTCTTCTGGTGCAGGCCGGCCCCGAGGGCACGGTGCTGCACGCGCTTTGCGAAGAGGGGGCGGGGGCAGTTCTTGCCTCGCGCTGGCTGGAAGATTTGCGCCGCCGCGCCGAAGAGGGGATTGCAGCATGATCACGCCGGAAGTTCTGAACGAATGGTATCCCGTGGCGATGGCCAGCCAGATCCGGGCGGGCCAGACCCGCGAAACGCTCCTTCTGGGGCAACCCATCACCGTCTCGGTCCAAGGCGGCGCCGTCACTGTGCAGGGCCCGGACCGCGCCTTCCCGGTGATCGAACGCTTCGGCCATGTCTGGACCTGCCCCGGCGCGCCCGCGCATGATCTGTTCACCGTGCCCGAGGCCGACCAGCCCGGCCGACGCCATGTGGATGTGGGCGTGGTGCGGGTGAAATGCTCGCCGCTGCGGGCGGTCGAAAATTTCCTCGACATCGCGCATTTCCCCTTCGTCCACACCGATATTCTGGGGGCCGAGCCGCATACCGAAGTGAACCGCTATGAGGTGCAGATCCGCGAGGAAAGTGACGAGGTCTGGGCGACCAAAGTGACCTTCTATCAGCCGCAAGCCGCCAAATCGGCGGAAGGCGGCAGCGTCACGGAATACATGTACCGGGTGCCGGCGCCGACTGCCTCGGTCCTGTACAAGACCTGCCCGGTCAAGCCCGCGGAATGGGACGTGATTGGCATCTTCGTGCAGCCCCTGACGGAAGAAACGTGCGATGTCTGGCCTTGGATGGCGCTGTTCGACGACACGACCCCGATGGCCGAACTGATCGCCTTCCAACAGATGATCTTCCTCCAAGACCGCTCGATCCTGGAAAACCAGATTCCCCGGTTGTTGCCGCTGGACCCGGGGATGGAGATTCCGACACAAGCCGATCTGACTTCGATCGCCTATCGCCGCTGGCTGAAAAGGCGCAAGTTGACTTATGGCGCGCAGATGGTGGCGGCATGAAACTTTACGACTATGTGCTCAGCGCGAGTTGCTACAAGGTGCGGCTGATGGCGGCATTGGTAGGGGTCAAGCTGGAACTGGAGGCGGTGGATTTCCATCCTGGCCGCATGCACAAGTCTGCGGCCTTCCGACAGATGAACCCGGCGGGAACGCTGCCGGTGTTGGTGGACGGCGATCTGATCCTGACCGAAAGCACCGCGATGCTGGTCTATCTCGCCAGCCTTGGCGGCCCGGATTGGCTGGGGCCGGACAGCCCGCGCGGCGTGGCCGAGGTGCAACAATGGCTGGCGTTTTCGGGGCGTCTGGCGGGCAATCTGGGCATGGCGCGGCTGCATGACATGTTGCTCTATCCCGGCGATATCGACGCCCTGCGCCGCGATGGCCACCTCGCCCTGCGCGAACTGGAATCCGCCCTGACCGAGCGACGTTTTGCGGGCGCACTGTGGCTGGTGGGTGGTGATCCGTCGATTGCCGATATAGCCTGTTTTCCCAATGTGATGTTGTCGCAGGACGGCGGGGTCAGCCTTGACGCCTATCCGTCGATCCGGCTGTGGACGCGCGCCATCCGCGCGCTGCCCGGCTTCGTGGAAATGCCGGGCATCCACCGCTTGCACGAACTGAACCCCGCACTGGTGGAGGTCTGATGGGATACCTCCTGAAGAACTGCGCCGCGATTATCCGCTCCGCCGATCTGCCCGTGCTGGTGGGTCAGGACCTGCTGACCCATGGCCCGGCGATCCGCGCCATCGGCCCGAACCTGTCGGCTGGCCCCTTGCCCGCCGGGACCGAGGTGATCGACGCCGCCGGCTGGTTCGTCTACCCCGGCCTTATCAACACCCATCACCATTTCTTTCAGACCTTCGTGCGCAACCGCGCCGATCTCGACTGGACCAGGCTGTCGGTGATCGAATGGCTGGACCGGATCTATCCGATCTTCTCGCGCCTGACGGAAGACGCGTTCTACCATTCCTCGGTCGTGGCGATGGCCGAACTGATCAAGCACGGCTGTACCACCGCCTTTGACCACCAATACAACTTCCCCCGCCACGCCGGCACAAGGATCGTGGACCGCCAGTTCGAGGCGGCGGAGATGTTCGGCCTTCGCTTTCATGCCGGGCGCGGGTCCAATACGTTGCCCAAGGCCGAAGGCTCGACCATACCGGACGAGATGCTGGAGACGACGGATGCCGTTCTGGCCGATTGCGAACGCCTGATCGACACCTATCACGATGCCGACCCGTTCAGCCTGCGGCAGGTGGTGGTCGCCCCGTGTCAGCCGGTGAACGGCTACCGCGAGACCTTTGTGGAATCCGCCCGGCTGGCCCGCGACAAGCGCGTCCTTCTGCACACCCATGTCGGCGAGGGCGAAAGCCCGGTGATGCAGGCCCGCACCGGCAAGCGGACGGTGGATTACCTGGAAGAGATGGGGTTTTGCGGCCCCGATGTCTGGTATGCCCATGCTTGGGAGTTGTCCCACTCCGAACTCGCACAACTGGCCGCCAGTGGCACAGGCGTCGCGCATTGCCCCGAGCCGGTCTATCTGGTCGGCGCCGAGGTGACCGACATTCCGGCGATGCAGGCGCTGGGCGTGCGGTTGGGGCTGGGGGTGGACGGCGCGGCCTCGAACGACAATTCCAATCTGATGCACTGCGTCCATTCCGCCTATATGCTGCAATGCCTCGTCGCTTCCACCCGCCAGCATCCCGTGCCCGAGCCATCCGCCTTCCTGCATTACGCCACGCAAGGCGGCGCGGACCTGCTGGGCCGCACCGACATCGGCACGCTGCTGCCCGGCAAAGCGGCGGACCTGTTCGTCATAGACACCCGCAAGCTGGACTATGTCGGCACCCGTCACGATCCGGTCAGTCTGCTTGCCAAAGTGGGCGTCGGCACCACAACTGACATGACCATGGTGGATGGCCGTATCGTCTGGCGGAATGGCGCCTTTCCCGGCCTCGACGAGGGCGCGCTGTTCGCCAAAGCCGAGGCCGCCCTTCACCGCATTCTCACCTGAACCCTCACCCTCAAACGGAGCTGCTGACATGTCCCTTAATCGCCGGAATTTCCTGAAATCCACCCTCGCCGCGACCACGGCGCTGGCGCTTCCTATCCCGGCCTTCGCGGCCGGTGACGTGCTGAACGTCACGCTGATCGTGCCCTCGCCCGCCGCTGATGTGGGCTGGTCGCATACTCTGGAACTGGGCACCAAGGCGCTGTCCGACAAATATGGCGACAAGGTCAAGGTCAGCCTGCTGGAGAATATCGCCGAGGGTCCCGATGCCGACCGGATCATGAACAAGACGGTGTCGGACGGGACGCAGTTCCTGATCTTGGGCTCGTTCGGCTATATGGAAGGCGGGCTTAAGCTGGCCAAGGCGCATCCGGAAGTGTCGATCTTGCATGCCTCGGGCTATAAAACCGCGCCGAACTTTTCGCCGTTCGGGGCGCGGTATTATCAGGGCACCTACCTGATGGGCATGGCGGCGGCGGCATTGACCAAGACCAAGAAACTGGGCTGCGTCGGCGCCTTTGCCATTCCGGAACTGATCACCTCGATCAACGCTTTCGCGTTGGGCGCACAGTCGATTGATCCGGCTATTGAGGTTTCGGTGGTCTGGGTGAACTCGTGGTTCGACCCGGCATCCGAGCAGCAAGCGGCCAAGGCGCTGCTGGCGCAAGGGGTGGACGTGATCTTCTCGAACGCACAGGACACGCCGTCGGTCATTCAGGTGGCGGAAGCGGCAGGGGTTTATGCCTTCAACCTGAACTCGTCGATGAAGGGCTATGCGCCGACGAAATATCTGGGCGTGGTCGGCACCGACTGGGCGCCGTTTTTCCTGCAATCGGTCGAGGCGCATATGGCGGGCACCTTCGCGGGGGCTTCGGCCTGGCTGGGCATGGCGGACAAATGCGTGTTCGTGGCGGACTGGAACCCCGATATCCCCGCCGATATCGTCGCCAAGATCACCGAGGTTCATGCCGCGATCGACTCGGGTGCCTTCTCGCCCTTCACCGGGCCGATCACCGACCAAAGCGGCGCGGAGCATGTCGCGGCGGGCGTGACGCTGGGCGATGACATGATCTTGTCGATGGACTGGCATGTGAAGGGCGTCACCACGCCCCTGCCGAAGTAAGCCCCGATGACCCCGCTGTTGCAGCTTTCGGGCGTTTCGAAACGCTATGGCGGGGTCCAGGCCAATGCCGGCATCGACCTGAGTGTCGATGCCGGATCCATCCATGCCATTCTGGGCGAGAATGGTGCCGGGAAATCGACGTTGATGAAGCTGATCTACGGGGTCGAGGTCCCGGACGAGGGCCATATCCTGTGGAAAGGCCAGCCCGCGCATCTGGCCAGCCCGTCCGACGCAAGGCGACTGGGCATCGGCATGGTGTTCCAGCACTTCTCGCTGTTTGAAACCCTGACCGTCGTGCAGAACATGGCGCTGATCGTGCCCGGCGCCAAGGTGGACTTGTTGGCCCGCATAAGGGATCTTGGCACGGCCTTTGGCCTGTCGGTCGATCCGCAGGCGATGGTGCATTCGCTGTCGGTGGGCGAGCGGCAACGGGTGGAAATTATCCGCTGCCTGCTGCTGAACCCTGAACTGCTGATCCTGGACGAGCCGACCTCGGTCCTGCCGCCGCAATCGGTGGCGCTGCTGTTTCAGACTTTGCGCGCCCTGAAGGACAAGGGCATGGCGGTCCTGTTCATCAGCCACAAGCTGGAGGAAATACGCAATTTGTGTGACACTGCGACGATCCTGCGGCAGGGCCGCGTCACCGCGCGGCTGGACCCACGCACCCAAGCGGCACGCGATCTGGCGACGCTGATGATCGGAAGGCCAATGCCGCCGCCCGTGCAAAGCGCGCCGCATGGGCTGGGCGAGGTTCGGCTGGAACTGGCGGGGTTGGACTACCGGAACGACGATCCGTTCGGGGTGTCGCTGAAAGGGGTGGCCCTGTCGGTCAAGGGCGGTGAAATACTTGGAATCGCCGGGATTTCCGGCAATGGCCAGCAGGAATTGGCGGCCCTGATCTCGGGCGAGATCACCGCGAAGCGCGATGAGGTCCGGCTGATGGGCCAACCCGTCGGCGGTCTGGGCGCAGCAGCGCGGCGCACCCGGGGCTTTGCCTTCGTGCCCGAGGACCGGCTGGGGCGCGGTGCAGTGCCGGACATGTCTCTGGCGGATAATGCGCTGCTGACGGCCCACTCTCGGGGGCTTGTTCGCAACGGTTTCATCCGCCGCAACGCCGAGCGCGCCTTCACCGCCGAGTGCATCACCAGGTTCGACGTGCGCACCCCAGGCCCACAGGCGGAAGCGGGGGCGCTTTCGGGCGGCAACTTGCAGAAATTCATCATGGGGCGCGAGATGATGCTGGAGCCTGCCGTGCTGCTGGTCGCGCAGCCGACCTGGGGCGTGGATGTGGGCGCTGCCAGCGAAATCCGCCAGCGGCTGGTCGCCATGCGCAACGCCGGGGCGGCCATCGTGGTGATTTCAGAAGAAATCGACGAGCTTTTCGAAATTTGCGACCGGTTGCATGTGCTGCACAAGGGGCACCTGTCGCCCTCGCTGGACGTGGCCGCAACTACGGTGGAACAGGTCGGCACCTGGATGATCGGGGCCGCGGCATGAAACTCAGCTTCGAGCGCCGCGATACGGCTTCGCGCGCAGCCACCCTTGCGTCCCCGCTGATCGCGCTGGTGCTGACCATGCTGTCCAGTCTGGTGCTGTTCGCCGCCTTGGGCAAACCGGCGGGGCAGGCGCTGTATTCGCTGCTGCTGGAACCGTTCGTGGGCTGGTACAACTTTTCCGAAGTGCTGCTGAAGATGGGACCGCTGCTGCTGATCGCCCAAGGTCTGGCCATCGGCTTTCGCGCCAATGTGTTCAACATCGGTGCCGAGGGGCAACTGATCATCGGCGCCCTGGCCGCAAGCGCGCTGCCGGTTTATTTCCCGGAAGGCACCTCGCCCTTCATGATGCCGGCCATGATCGTGCTGGGCGCTTTGGGCGGCGCGGCCTGGGCCGGGATCGCGGCCGGGCTGCGCACCAGGTTCAACGCAAATGAGATCCTCGTCACGCTGATGCTGACGCTGATCGCCACGCAAGTGCTGAACTATCTGCTGCTGGGGCCGTGGAAAGATCCGGATGGCTTCAATTTCCCCCAGACTGTCACTTTCCCCGAGGCCGCGTTGCTGCCGCTGTTGCTGCCGGGCACCCGCGTCAACATCTCGATCCTCGCGGCGCTGGTGGTCAGCGCGCTGGCCTATGTGATGATGCGGCACCGGTTCTCGGGCTATCAGTTGCTGGTCGGCGGCCTTGCGCCGCGCGCCGCAAGTTACGCCGGGTTCAGTGAAGGCCGGGCGGTCTGGACCAGTCTGCTGCTTGGCGGGCTGGCGGCAGGACTGGCAGGCGCTTTTGAGGTGGCAGGCCCCTTGGGGCAGTTGCAGCGGTCGGTGACGACCGGCTACGGCTATTCGGCGATCATCGTGGCTTACTTGGGCGGCCTCAATCCCTTGGGCATCGTGGTCTCGGCCTTCCTGATGGCGGCTTTGTTCATCGGAGGTGACAACGCCATGGTCACGGCGGACCTTCCGGTGGCGGCGGTCTTGGTGTTTCAGGGGCTACTGCTGGTGTTCTACCTCGCCAGCCTGACCTTTATCCGGCACCGCGCCAGGTTCAGTTGGAGACGGCCCGCATGACCATTCTTGCCTTCATTCTGGCCGGAACCCTTGCCGCCGCCACGCCGATGCTGCTGGCCGCGTTGGGAGAGTTGATCGTCGAACGCTCTGGCGTTCTGAACCTCGGTCTTGAAGGCATGATGGCGTTGGGCGCGGCGGTCGGCTTTGTCGTGACCTGGCAGACCCAAAGCCATGTCATGGGTTTTGTCGCCGCCGCTTTGGGCGGGGTTGCCCTGTCGCTGGTCTTTGCGGCGCTGGCGCTGGGGTTCATGGCCAATCAGGTGGCGGCGGGTCTGGCGATTGGCGTTTTGGGGCAGGGGATGTCCTCGCTGGTCGGCAAGTCCTTGGAAAGCCAGACCCTGAACGCGCCGGACAAGCTGGCGATCCCCGGTTTGGCCGAGCTGCCACTGGTGGGGCCGGTGTTTGACCAGGATGTGGTGGTCTGGTTGACGCTGGGGTTGGCCGTGGTGATCTGGGCGGTGCTGAACCACTCCAAACTGGGGCTGGTGATCCGGGCCGTGGGCGAAAATCCTGCCGCCGCACGGGCCATCGGGTTTCCGGTGCTGCGCATCCGGCTGGCGGCGGTGGCCTTTGGCGGCGCGCTGGCGGGCATGGCGGGGGCCTATGCCTCGACCATTTACACCCCGTTGTGGGCTGACGGGATGATCGCCGGGCGCGGCTGGATCGCCGTCGCGCTGGTGGTGTTCGGCACTTGGGCTGCCGGACGCATCGTCTTTGGCGCGCTGCTGTTCGGCGCCCTGTCGCTGGGCGGGCTGATCGCGCAGGCGGGCGGCATCGCGCTACCCTCACAGCTTCTGGCGGCGATCCCCTACGCGGTCACCATCCTGATGCTGGCGGTGATATCGTCCAACCGGCGCAGGATGCGGCTGAACACGGTCGCATCGCTGGGTCAGCCTTTCTCGGGCTGACTGCGGCGGTCAACGTGCCTTGGCCGCTTTTTCCTCGGCCTTGGCGCGGTCCCACAGCGCGTCCATTTCGGCCAGATCGCTGTCTGACGGCGCCTTCCCGGCGTCCGATAGCCAATCTTCGATCCGGCCAAACCGCCGGGTGAACTTGGCATTGGCCGCGCGCAGGGCGGCTTCGGGGTCGATCTTCAGATGCCGGGCAAGGTTGGCCATCACGAACAGCAGATCGCCCATTTCTTCGGCCAGCTCCTCTGGCCCCAGCGTGTCACGCGCTTCCACCAGTTCGGCGGTTTCCTCGCGCAATTTGTCCAGCACCTCGTGTGTCGAGGGCCAGTCGAACCCCACCCGCGCCGCGCGGTTTTGCAGCTTGACCGCCCGGGTCAAGGCGGGAAGCGCCATCGCCACGCCGTCCAGCACGCGGGCCCCCCCTTTCTCGGCTCCCCTGGCGCGTTCGGCGGCCTTCAGCGCCTCCCAGTCGCGGGTTTGCTGCTCGGGCGTCTTGTCGCGGTTTTCTGTCCCGAACACATGCGGATGCCGCGCCAGCATCTTGTCCGAGATCGCCTTCACCACGTCTGGAAGCGCGAAGTGCCCCGACTCTTCGGCCATCTGCGCGTGATAAACCACCTGAAACAGCAGATCGCCCAGCTCGCCTTTCAGCTCTCCCCAAGCCTGCCGTTCAACGGCGTCGGCCACTTCATGCGCCTCTTCCAGCGTATAAGGTGCTATGCTGGCAAAGGTCTGCACCAGATCCCAGGGGCAGCCGTCCGCAGGATTGCGCAGCCGCGCCATGATCTCGGTCAGGCGCGGAAGTCCGCCATTCGCGTCTTGCACAAGGGCGTCGGATGCGTTGCGGGGCAGGGTGGCCATTGCCGTCACCGTGGTTTTGCGATTTGATCAAAGGCCAGCGTCAGGAGACCACAATGCCCGTTCTGAACCGTATCGCCGCTTATGCCGAGGAAATGAAGGGCTGGCGCCATCACCTGCACCAAAACCCCGAGCTTTCCTATGATCTGCCGAAGACGGCGGCTTTTGTGGCGGACCGACTGCGCGAGATCGGCGTGGACGAGGTGCACGAGGGCATCGCCAAAACCGGCATCGTGGCGCTGATCCATGGCGCCAAACCCGGCCCGGTGATTGGCCTGCGCGCTGACATGGACGCGTTGCCGATCATGGAGGCGACCGGGGCGAGCTATGCCTCGAAGGTGCCGGGCAAGATGCATGCCTGCGGGCATGACGGGCATACGACGATGCTGCTGGGGGCGGCGAAATACCTGGCGGAGACGCGGAATTTTGCGGGCACCGTGGCACTGCTGTTCCAGCCCGCGGAAGAGGACGGCGCGGGCGGCCAGGCGATGGTGCAGGCGGGGGTGTTCGACACGTTCGGCATCGGGCAGGTGTTCGGCATCCACAACGCGCCCAACATTCCGTTCGGGCATTTCCAAGCCACGCCGGGGGCGCTGATGGCCTCGGTCGATACGGCGTTCGTTTATGTGACCGGCAAGGGCGGTCATGGCGCGACACCGCATGAGACGGTGGACCCGGTGGTGGCGGTGGTGGCCATGGTGCAGGCGGTGAACACCATCATCCCGCGCAACATCTATGCGCTGGACGAGGCGGTGCTGTCGGTGACGCAAATCCACACCGGCACCGCGTCGAATATCATCCCCGAGGAAGCGATGTTCTGCGCCACGATCCGCTGCTTCAAGCCCGAGGTGCGGGCGCTGCTGAAAAAGCGGTTCGTGGAGATTGTCGAGGGGACGGCAAGCGCGTTCGGTGTCAGTGCGCGCATCGACTACGACTGGGGCTATCCCGCCACGATCAACCACGCCGAACAGGCGGAGTTCGCGGTGCAGGTGGCGGCGGAAATCTCTGGCCCCGGTGCGGTGGACGGCAATGCCAACCGCAAGATGGGATCGGAGGATTTCTCGTATATGCTGGAGGCCCGTCCTGGCGCCTACCTTTTCATGGGCATTGGCCCCGGCGCGGGCCTGCATCACCCGGCCTATGACTTCAACGACGAGGCGTCCCCGGTCGGCGCCAGTTTCTTCGCAAGGCTGGTGGAACGCGCCCAGCCGCTGTGAGAAAGGATTTCGCCGTGATGCGTCTTGCCGTTCTGCTGCTGCTTGCCAGCCCCGCAGCCGCCGATGACTATCTGGCCTTCCACGCCCCTTCGGGCAACATCCAGTGCATGATCGCCACCGGCGATTACGCCGAGGCGCGCTGCGATCTCATGGAGTTGGCCTCGCCCATCCCCGCCCCGCCCGCCGATTGCGAGTTGGACTACGGCCACGCCTTCGGCATCGGGCCCCAAGACACGCAAGGCTATCGCATCTGCGCCGGCGACACGGTGGCCGACCCGAACGGGCTGACGCTGGCTTACGGTGACCACCTCGACCTCGGCGGTTTCCGCTGCACGTCGCAGACAACCGGCATGACCTGCACCAACCCTGCCGGCCATGGCTTCATCCTGTCCAGACGGGCGCAGCACCTGTTCTGAACCGGAAGTATTTGATCAAATCCCGCTTGCCTCAAGGCTGAGGTCTGCTATCCTCTCCATATTGACTGGAGATTCAAAATGTCGACCCTCGCCGCCGCGCCGCTGACCAATGACAATGTGTGGGAGATGGACCGCGCCCATGCGCTGCATCCCTGGACCAATTTCGGACCCTTCGAGCGCGAAGGGTCGCTGGTCATCACCCGGGGGCAGGGGGTGCATCTGTGGGATGACAAGGGCAACAAGTACCTCGACAGCGTCGGCGGCATGTGGTGCACCAACATCGGCCTCGGCCGCAAGGAAATGGCCGAAACCATCGCCGCGCAGGCCGAAAAGCTGGCGTTTGCCAACTACTTCGTGGACGTCACCTCGGACCCCGCCGCGCGGCTGGCGGCCAAACTGGCCTCCCTTGCCCCTGGCGATCTGAACCGCGTCCACTTCACCACCGGCGGGTCCACCGCCGTCGATACCGCCGTGCGGATGGTCAGCTTCTACCACCATGCCAACGGCAACCCCGACAAAACCGGCATCGTGGCGCGCGAGCAGAGCTACCACGGCTCCACCTACCTGACCCAATCCGTCGGCAAGCGCGACGGCGACCGGGTGGACGAGTTCCGCTACAAGCACGACGGCATCTGGCACCTCTCCGCCCCCAACTGCTACCGCCGCCCCGCCCATCTGACCGAAGCGCAGTTTTGCGATGATCTGGTCGCCGAGTTCGAAGCGCTGATCGCCCGCGTCGGTGCAGGCAACATCGGCGG
>JANLQT010000156.1:0-1917 GCA_031368035.1 Rhodobacterales bacterium
TGATCGAGCGCGCGTTCTGCCGACTGAAAGACTGGAGGCGCATCGCTACCCGCTACGACAAACTGGCCATCAACTTCCAGTCAGCTATCGAAATCGACGCCTTCATTCTCTGGTGGACCTGAATGAGTCTCAACCCTAAGGGTATCGGCGGGTGCACGTGCTGCTACGTCGGGAGGGTTGGGAGGTCAACATAAAGAAAACGCGAAGGATTTACAATGAGTTGGGACTTCAGCTGCGGAACAAGCACCCGAAAAGGCGGGTGAATGCGAAGCTGCGCGCAGATCGTCAGAATGCGGCCCGGCCAAACGGTGTCTGGGCCATGGATTTTGTCCATGACCAGCTGGCGACCGGCAAGAAGCTCGGCATCCCGACCATCGTCGACAAGCACTCCCGCTGTATAGTCCCGATAAGAGGTGTTACGATAGACGCCTCTCACCTGGACGCATTATGAGACAGGTTCTTCACGGCAGCGCCACCACGACAGAGGCGATCCGTCGAGCGATACAGCGGAGTGAAGAGAGCGTAAGGGCTCTGGCGCGTCGGTATTCGATCAGCCAGACGACGGTTCAGAAATGGCGTAATCGGGTCACGTTTTTTTTCGGCAGATGAGCCCTGCGGAACCCCGTTCCACCTTTCTCAGCATCGAGCAGGAGGCGATGATCGTCGCCTTTCGGCGGCACAGCTATAACCGTCCGGCCTGACCGCGGTTATCGGGCATTCCATGGCAGCAACTCATGGATCCGGCTGATCTTGTGGTCTACGATGCGTGCCAGGGTGCCGGCAAGCCACGCCTGGGGATCGACGTCGTTGAGCTTGGCAGTTCCGATCAAGGTGTAGGCGATAGCCGCGGATTTGCCGCCGGTTTGCGATCCGACCAAGAGGTAATTTTTGCGGCCCAAAGCGACGGCCCGCATCGTGCGCTCGGCGGTGTTGTTGTCCAGCTCCAGGATGCCGTGATCGAGGTAGGGGCGCATCCGTGCCATTCGGGTCAGGGCATAGCGGATGGCGCTGGCCAGTGGGCTTTTTCCAGATATGGCAGGCAGTTGGGTGTTCAGCCAAGCCTCCAGACCGTCGAAGATCGGTCTGGCCTCGGCCTGCCTGATCTGGACCCTCTTGTCCGGCGGCAAGCCCCGTGCCGCCTTCTCGACGGCATAGAGCTCGGCGATGCGCCGGAGGGCCTCGGCGGCTGCAGCCGACCCCTGGGCCTTGTGCACATCGACGAACTTGCGGCGCACATGGGCCATGCAGGCGACCTCGCGAATATCACCGGATCGGTAGAGATCCTCAAACCCGGCATAGCCATCGGCATGCATCCAGCCGCTGTATTTGGACAGATGATCCTTCGGATGTTCGCCTTTGCGGTCGGACGAGAAGCAATATCGAGCCATTGGTCCGAGGACAATGGCGAGGCTGGCGGGCGGTATGGCGCTGCCCCAGGGGCGTTCGTCGCGGCCCTAGGTCCAAAGCCGTGCGGTCTGGGTCTTCCGGGTGCCCCCCACGAAGGCGGGGCGCCAGCATCGCAACCGGGGTGTCGTCGGCAAAGATCGCCCGCCCCGCCAGCACATGCCGCCCAATGGCATCGGCCAGCGGTTCCAGCAGGGCGGTAGATTTACCCACCCAGTCCGCCAGCGTCGAGCGGTCGATGTCGAGCCCGTCGCGGTCAAAGATCTGGCTTTGCCGATACAGCGGAAGATGATCGGCATATTTGTTGACCAGAACATGGGCGAGCAGTCCCGGCCCCGGCCTGCCACGTTCGATCGGGCGCGACGGCAGCGGAGCTTGGGTGAAGTAATCGCAACCCGAGCAGGCCATCCGGGGCCGCACGATCCGATTCACGATGAACCTTCCGGCCACGTATTCCAGCTTTTCGGTCACATCTTCGCCCAAGCGCCGCAGCTTACCGCCGCACTGGGCGCA
>JANLQT010000157.1:0-5643 GCA_031368035.1 Rhodobacterales bacterium
GCCGATGCCTGCGGTGACAACGCGCATTTCAATCTCCTCAAGCGGCCAGTGCGGGGGCCTTTTGGCGCCGCAAAACGGCACCTTTCGCGTCAAATACGTGACAATCGGCGGGGTTCACCGACAGCGAGATCGTCTCGCCTTCCTTGACCATCGCATCGCCGTGCAGGGCGGCGCAGAAGCGCTGGCCGTTCGGCAGATTGCCATAGGTGATGGCAACGCCGCCCAGACGCTCCAGCACGCGGACTTTCATGGAAATCCCGCTGCCCAGAGCCACATTTTCGGGGCGGATGCCCACTTCCACGCGGTCGCCGGGTTTGGCGGAGCCGGGCGCCACCGGCACAACCAGACGCGGGCCGCCGTCGAGTTCGACAGCGAGGCCGCCGGCTTCGGTGACCAGCACCTTGGCGGGGATCAGGTTCATGTTGGGTTGGCCGATGAACTGGGCGACGAATTTGGTGGCGGGGTGGTGATACAGCTCCATTGGCGATCCGAATTGTTCGACGCGGCCGGCGTTCAGGACGACGATGCGGTGGGCCATGGTCATCGCCTCGACCTGGTCATGCGTCACATAGATCATCGTGGCAGAGAGGTCGCGGTGGAGGGTGGACAGTTCGACGCGCATGTCACCGCGCAGGGCGGCATCCAGGTTCGACAAAGGCTCGTCGAACAGGAAAACCTTGGGGTTGCGCACGATGGAGCGGCCGATGGCGACGCGCTGGCGCTGGCCGCCGGACAGTTGGCCGGGTTTGAGGGGCAGCTTGTCGGTCAGTTTCAGGATATCGGCGGCTTTGCCGACCTTGGATTTGACCTCGGCTTCGGGAAGGCCCTGAACGCGCAAGGGGAAGGCGATATTTTCGAAGACAGAGAGGTGGGGGTAAAGCGCGTAGCTTTGGAACACCATCGAGATGCCGCGATCGACCGGGGCGAGCCGGGACACGTCGGTGCCGCCGATGATGATCTTGCCGGTGGTTGCCTCGTCCAGGCCCGCGATGATGCGCAGCAGGGTGGATTTGCCGCAGCCCGAGGGGCCGACGAAGACGACGAATTCCTTGTCCCTGATCGCAAGGTCGATGCCTTTGAGCACCGAGGCGGGGCCGAAGGATTTGGTGATGTTTTGCAGGTCAAGCGTGGCCATGGAATCCTCGGGCAGCAGGGGCGGAAAGGTGGGCAGGCGGCCAGAGGACCGCCTGCCCGGGTTCGGGTTACTTCACTTCGGCCAGGTCTTTGCCGGCTTGGGTGACAAGCTCGTCAACCGAACCGCCCTCGCCCAGCATCACGCCCTGGATCATGTTGGTGAACACGCCTTGCAGCGACTTGAAGTCGGTGACCATCGGCTCCGGGCCGCCGGTCGAGATGCCGTTCACGAAGATCGCCCAGAACGGGTCATCCATGTAGAACGGCTTTTCGACACCCAGCTTTTCGTATTGGAAGATCGGCGTCAGACCCCAGGAACTGTCGAGGTCATACTGCGCGGCGCCCGAAGACATTGCGGCCGCCAGCTTCTGCGCGGCAGCCTGAACCGCCGGGTCCTTCTGCTTGAACACCGCCAGACTATCGGTGATCAGGATGGTGCCCGAAGCGCCCGAGGGGCCGTGCGGCACGGGGGCCACCAGCATGTTCGGGACCGCATCCTTGGACTGGCCCTTGGCCCAGGGGCCAGAGACATACATGCCAAGTTTCTTGTCGTTGAACAGATCCTTCATCTGGTCGCGTTCCCAGGCGGTCGGGCCTTCGATGCCGTAGGGGATGATATCGGCATACATTTGCAGGGTTTCGCGGGTCTGCGGGCTGTCGATCAGGGATTCACCGGTATCGGGATTCAGCACGGCGCCGCCGTTCGAATACAGGAAATCCAGGAACATGTGCATCGTGTTGTCGAAGTCTTTGCCCGCGATGCCGATGCCGGCAACGCCGTCTTTTTCCTTGATCGCCTTGGCCATGGCGATCATGTCGGCCCAGGTCTCGGGTGCCTTGCACTCAAGCCCGGCGGCGGTCACGAGGTCGCAGTTGATGTACAGCGCCTTGGTCGAGAAGGCATGGGGATAGCCCCAATACTTGCCGCCCGAGGACACGGTCTTCAGAACGCCGGGCTGATACTTGTCCACCATGTCGGCGGCGATTTCGGCCGGAACGATCAGGTCTTCCTTGGACAGTTTCAGCAGCGTGCGCGAGCCGATATAGGCGAGGCCCACCGGGTTGCCGGCCGAGGCGAGGGTCATCGCCTTGTCCTGGCAGGTGCCCCATGGAACCTGCTCGACGGTGACCTTGATATCGGGGTTGTCGGCCTGGAACTTGTCCACCACCACTTGGTCTGCCGGACGGGCATCGCCGCACAGGATCACGGAAAGGTCCGTGGCCGAGGCTGCCATCGCCGAGCCGCCCACGAGGGCAGTGGCGAGAAGCAGGGTTGTCATATGTTTCATTTGCATAGTCTCCCTTGGTTGGTAGGTCTTTTTGGTCACTCTTTGACCGCCCCGGCGGTCAGGCCGGCGACGAGGTATTTCTGCAGGAAGAAGAACACGGCCATGACGGGCAGAACCCCGGTCAGGGCCGCGGCCATCATCTGGTTCCATTCCACCGACTGATAGCCGATGAACTGGTTCAGACCCGCGGGCAGCGGTTGCAGCTCTGCCACCTGGTTGAAGGTGATGGCGAAGAGGTATTGCTGGGCATAGGCGCCGATGAAAACCGAGGTGCCCACGACGATCAGACCCGGCACCGCAAGCGGCAGCACGACACGGCGCAGGGTGTACAGACGCGAGGCGCCGTCGATAAAGGCGGCCTCTTCCAGTTCACGCGGGATCTTTTCCAGATAGCCGCGCAGCAGCCAGATGCCGGTCGGGATCAGGAAGGCGATGCCGGGGATGATCATCGCCCAGTAGGTGTTCAGAAGGTGCAGCGTGTTCATCACCCGGTAGAGCGGGATCAACAGCACGGCGCCGGTGAACATGTTGATCGACAGGAAGGCGCCCAGTGACAGCGTCTTGAAGGGGAAATCCAACCGGGCATAGGCATAGGCGGCGGGGGTGATGATGACCATGGCCGCCGCAGTCACAACGGTGGCCACGAAAATCGAGTTCCAGATGAAGCGGCCCAGCAGCGGCACCTTGGTCCACATGTCACGGTAGGCCTGGAAGGACATTTCCGAATTCCACAGCTCGTACGGCTGGTGGAAAAGGTGGCTCATCGGAGACAGCGAGGTGCGGAACATTTCCAGGAACGGCAGCAGGATGAACAGCAGGAACACCCCGATGCCGGTGTAGATGCCGATCTTGTGCAGAAGCGAGTAGCGGTCCATCAGCATCTCATTTCACCCCGTAATATTTGTTCACGCGGTTCAGGATGTTCAGATAGGCCAGCGAGAACACGCCCAGGATTACCACGATGGCCACCGCGCGGGTCGCCCCTTCACCGAATTTGTAGTTGCCGATGGCGGTCTTGTAGGTGTCGATGATCATCGTGGTGGTGCCACCGCGCGGGCCGCCTTGGGTCAGGATGTAGATGATGTCGAAGCTGTTGAAGGTCCAGATCGCGGACAGCAGCGCCATCGACACGATCACCGGCATGATCTGCGGGATGGTGATGCGGCGGAAGCGATACCAGCGGCTGGCGCCATCGACCCAGGCGGCTTCGTAAAGGTCTCGGGAGACGCCCTGCATCGCGGCGAGGAAGAACAAGGACACCATCGGCGTTCCGACCCAGACATCGGTGACGATGGCGGCATAGAAGGCCGAGTTCTTGTAGGCGAGAAATTCGAACGGCCCGCCCAGCAGGCCAAGGCGTTGGCCCATGCCGGACAGGAAGCCGAATTGGCCATTGTAGAGCCACAGCCAGCCGATGCAGCCAATGGCGATCGGGATCACCCAGGGCGGCATGATGAGGGCGCGGAACAGCGCGCGGCCCGGGACGGCGGCGGCGAGCAGGGTCGCTCCGAACAGGCCGACGATCAATTTCAGCGAGACCGAGAGGATCATCCAGAAGAAGGTGCGCCCGACGATGTCGTAGAATTTGGACGAGGAGAGCAGTTTTTCGTAATTCGCCAGCCCGACCCAGCTTTCGCTGTTCATCGAGGCGTCGGTGAAGGACAGGCGGATGGTTTCCAAGAGCGGCCAGGCCACGATCACGGCGGTGAAGGCCACGGCGGGCGCGATCAGCAGCCAGGCAAACCAGCCTTCGCTTAGACCTTTGCGGCGGGCCACAAGCGGTGGCGCGGCGGGTTCTGACATGGACGCTCCCAGTGTTGGTCTGGTGGTGGTCTGCCGCCCTTTGGTGGGCGAATCTGGTGTTGCGAGTAGATTAGCAAAGCTTTTCAGTTTTGCTACCTAGATAATACCAATTCAGACCAAAATCGTGCAATCCCGCATTTTTCCCTTGCTTTTTGCCTGTTTCGTGGCGTTTGATCGGGGAAGTGGTCTTATCCCAGGCACGGAAGTAATACCAATTTCGATGGCGCAAGCAGACGCAACCGACCTGTTCCACCAAGCCCGCTGGTTCCGCGCGAATCGCGGGCCGCGCTATGTGCAACTGTATCGGCATCTGGCGGCGGCGATTTCCTCGGGCGCGCTGGAGAGCGATTCGCAACTGCCGCCGGAGCGGGAACTGGCGGAACTGGCGGCGGTCAGCCGGGTCACGGTGCGGCAGGCGGTGGCGCAACTGGTGACCGAGGGTCTGCTGGAACAGCGGCGGGGCGCGGGGACGTTCGTGCGGCCGCAGCCGGGCAAGCTGGAGCAGTCGCTGTCGGCGCTGCTGAGCTTCACCGAATACATGCGGGCGCGGGGGAAAACCTCGACCAGCCAGATCATCCGGCGGGGGCTGTTTCTGCCGACGCCGGATGAGCAGATGGCCTTGGGCCTGCCGAATGGCGAGCGGGTGGCGCGGGTGGACCGGATCAGGTCGGCGGATGGGGTGGCGATTGCGCTGGAGTATTCCAGCCTGCCGCAAGACATTTTGCCGGACCCCGATCAGGTGCAGACCTCGCTGTATGACGTGCTGCGCGCGACGGGCTGCGCGCCGATGCGAGCGGTGCAGCGGATCGGCGCGGTGAATGTGGGGGCCGAAGAGGCGCGGCTGTTGAACCTTGGCGAAGGCGCTGCGGTGCTGCGGGTGGACCGGACGGCATATTTGCCCTCGGGTCGGCCGATCGAGTTCACCCGGGGGCTGTATCGGTCGGATATCTACGATTTCGTCGCCGAACTGCGGCAAGAGGCGCAGGTCTGAGCGACGGGACTTGTCGTATTCGGCCTGTTCCTGCGCGTGCGGGCGTTTAGGCTGGGGGCAATGGAGGCCCCTATGTCCAACGACCCGCTGCTGCAACCCTATCAACTGAAGCACCTGACCCTGCGCAACCGGATCATGACGACCAGTCACGAACCGGCCTATCCCGAGGATGGCATGCCAAAGGACCGCTATAGGCTGTATCATCTGGAACGCGCTAAGGCAGGGGTTGCGATGGTGATGACGGCGGGCTCGGCTGCGGTGTCGAAGGACTCGCCCCCGGTGTTCAACAACGTGCTGGCCTACAAGGACGAGGTGGTGCCGTGGATGCGGCGGATTGCCGATGACTGCCACGAGGCGGGGGCGGCGGTGATGATCCAGTTGTCGCATCTGGGCCGGCGGACGCGGTGGGACAAGGGCGATTGGCTG
>JANLQT010000204.1:0-1688 GCA_031368035.1 Rhodobacterales bacterium
GCCGCATATGCGCGGTCAGCGCCGCATCAAAGCGCGGATCGGACAGAAGCCGGGTGTAGAACGTCGGCACCCCCATCAGCACCGTCGCCTCCGGCAGCAGGCGCAGCACCGTGGGCAGATCGAACCCGGGCAGGAAGATCATCTTCGCCCGGGCCAGAAGTGCGACATTGGTCGCCACGAACAGGCCATGGGTGTGGAAGATCGGCAGGGCGTGCAACAGTACATCGGCGCCCGTGAAGCGCCACAGACCCATCAGCGCCTCGGCATTGGACGCCAGGTTGCGATGGGTCAGCATCGCGCCCTTGGAGCGCCCCGTGGTGCCCGACGTGTACAGGATCGCCGCCAGATCGTCTGGTTCGCGCGGTTCCGGGGCAAAGGTGGCCGGCTGGCCCTGCATCAGCGCCGCAAGACTGCCCTGCCCTGCCCCGTCCAGCGTCAGGACCTGCGCGCCATGGGCAGCGGCGACCGGCGCAAGGTCAGCCGCCTTCGCCGGATCGCACAGGAACAGGCGCGGTGTGGCATCGCCGAGGAAATAGTCCAGCTCGCTGGCCGTATAGGCGGTGTTCAGCGGCAGGAACACCGCGCCGATGCTGACCGTGGCGGCATAGGCCGCCAGCGCCTCTGGTGATTTGGCGACTTGCACGGCCACCCGGTCCCCCGGCCGCACCCCCACCGCGCGGAAGGCATGGGCCATTCGGGCGATCCTGCCCGCCAAGACGCGCCCGGTCAGCGTGGTGCCATCCGAAAGCAGCAGAACCGGCGTCGCTGTGGTGGCCAAAGGCGCGAATAGGGCATCGAAAAGCGGGTTTGCCATGATTTCCTCCAACGGGTGCCCGTTTCTGGCAGGATCGGGCGTCCAACTCAAATATTTGGAAACCGGTTGTTTCCATTTTGGCATCAACAATCGCGGTTAAGGCCGGAAGGGGCCACGAAACCGCCCCGCTGCGGGGGGAAAACAGGGACATCACGCCTTCTGGGGAGGGACCCATGACCAAGCTGCTGCAAAAGATCGGGCTGTTCGCCCAAAAGACCGCAGAACCGGACGCCTTTGAACTGCGCCTGATGCGGATCGAATCGCGGGAAGCGCGGGTCGTCCACCACAGCGCGCTGTTCAGACCGGCGCTTCAGCCCCTGGAAGCTTGAGCTCTTTCAAGAGATCACGCACTTCCTGACGGGCGGCGACGTTGGACAGGTTCAACTGGTCCACGCCGGTGTCCTTCAGGTCCAGCACGGTCAGACCGCGCGGAAACAGCTCGCGGTAGATGACCCGCTCGGAAATGCCGGGGGCGACGCGGAAGCCGATGCGCTTGGACAAATCCTCCAGCGCGGTGCCCACCTTGCGCTTGTTGTGCATCTGCTGCGCGCCAAGCCGGTTGCGCAAGACAATCCAGTCGATCGGCTTCAGCCCCGCCTGCGCCCGCAACTGGCGCGCCTGCCAGACCATTTCCGAATAGATCGACGGGCCCATGACCTTGCCGCTTTCCTGATCGACATGGGCGAGCAGGTCGAAATCCACGAAACTGTCATTCAACGGCGTGATCAGCGTGTCGGCCAGCGAATCGGCCACCTGAGACAGCCGCGTATGGCTGCCGGGGCAGTCGATGACGATGAATTCCGACACCGGTTCCATCGCGGCCACGGCATCGGACAGGCGGCGGTCAAAGGCGTTCTCGCCGGGGGCCAGCGTG
>JANLQT010000121.1:0-3430 GCA_031368035.1 Rhodobacterales bacterium
AGCCCGCCCAGAACCGAGCCAATGGCGATCAGTTGCCGGTTCGGGCTGTCGGGCGCATCGGGCACCACCGCCTGTTCGATCACTGTGATGCGCTGACCCTTGGACAGGGCCTCGATCCGGTCGCCGGTCTGGGCTGCGCCAAGGCGGGCCACAGCATTGTTATACTGGGTCTGCACATTGTCATAGTCGCGCTGCAGGGCATCGAGATCGATGGCATTGCCGGGGGTCGCCTCGATCGTGACTTTCAGCGCCGCCAGTTCCGCCTCGATCTGGGCCTTTTGATCGGTGTCAAACGCGATCTGGCTGTCGATATCGGCGATCTGCAATTTGAAGGCGATGGAGGCGTCACTTTGCGGCGGCGTCGTGGTGCCGTTCGCATCGGGCACTGCGCCGTGCTGGGCATTCACCACAGCCTCCAGCGACGCAACCTTGGCCTTCAGCGCCACCACGGCCGGGTGCTGCGGCGCATAAAGCGCCAGGGCATTGTTAAGCTGGGCCCGGGCGTCGCGCAGTTGGGCTTCCTCGGGCGTCGTGGGGGCCGTGGGCTGCCCGACATTGCCGGTGGCCTGATAGATCTCGCCCAGCCGGTCGCGGCGACCCTTCAGCGCGGAAATCTCGCGGTCCAGTTGCAACAAGCGTTCCTGCTGCTGGGCCTGCCTTGTGCGGCGGAAGTCCAGACTGTCGGGCAGGGAATCCTTGTGCGCCGATTTGTAGACCATGATCTTGGAGCCCATCTGGCCCAGTTCGGTACCCAGCCGGTCCACTTCCTGCTGGAAGAAATCCATGGTCTGGCCTGCGGTTTCGGTGCGCAAAGCCACGTTTTCCTGCAAGATCTGCGTGACAAGGTCATTGGTCACCTGGGCCGAAAGCTGCGCCGTGGGCGCAGAAAACGAGACGGTGACGAAATCCGCCGTGGCCTTGGCCACCGGCAGGGCAATCGTGGTGCGCCGGCGCATGTCTTCGACGATCTTGTCCGGCGTCATCAGGCTCTGGCCATCATAGACCGCCAGGCGCTGCGCCATGTCCAGCAGATTGGCGCGGGTCAGCATGCGCTGCTGGATGATCAGCAAGGCCTCGGGCGCGCCGGTGTCCACGGTCGAGACGGCCAGATCGGTCGGGATCGAGGGGCTTTCCACCAGAAGCTGGGCCTGGGCGCGATACGACGGCGGCAGCACCACGGCCAGCGTGATCCCGATCGCCGAAACTGCGGCTGCGATGATCAGGAACCAGGGAAACCGGTGCCAGAACCGTTGCAGATAGAAGCGCAGATCAAGGTTCATGATGCGGTCGCCTGATTGGGAGAGGGCTCATTGGGCTGAACCAGCCCGCCGGCGAAGAACACGCCGTCGTTCAGCACCTGTTCGACCAGACTGCGCTGGATGCGCTTGCGGCCGGTGGTGAAGGCATACAGCATCGCCAGATCGCAAAGCTGGTTGACCAGCCGGGGCACACCGCGGGTTGCCGTATGGATCAAAGCGATGGCCTCACTCGAAAAGAAATTCTGCCGGGCACCCACCACTTTCAGGCGGTGGCCTATATAGCCGCGCATCGTGGTCACGTCCATGGCGGGAAGGTGGTAATTCGACGATATCCGCTGTGCGAATTGTGTCATGTCGGGCCGGCGCACCAGATCGTTCAGTTCCGGCTGGCCGATCAAGATCAGCTGCAGCAACTCGTCCTTGTTGGCGTTGATGTTGGTGAACATCCGCAATTCTTCCAGGCTTTCGCGCGACAGGTTCTGCGCCTCGTCGAAAATCAGGATGACCCGGCGCCCTTGGGCATATTCCGAGATCAGATGGCCCTGAAACCGCGCGAACAGATCGACATAGGTCTCATCCGCCCCCGCCGGCAGGTCCAGCGACATCAGCACCCAGCGCAAAAGTTCTCCGCGCGAGCCTTGGGCGTTCGAGATGAAGCCGATCGTCACATCCTCTTCGATATTGGCCAGAAGGTGATGCAGAAGCGTGGTCTTGCCTGCGCCGACCTCGCCGGTGATCAGGGTGATCGGCGCATGGGTCAACAGCCCGTATTCCAGCATCGTATAGGCGCGGCGGTGCTGCGGCGACCAGTACAGGAACGCCGGGTCCGGCAGCAGCGAGAACGGCCGCTCGGACAGGCCGAAGAAGCTGCAATAGATATCCAGCGTGGAACTCATCACTCGTCCGGCTTTCTGCCTGCCCTGCGCGGCACCTGAGGGATCTGCAGGCCCCGCCCCGGCGGCACGATTTGCAGCGGCACGACGTTCGGCAACGCGGCGGCTGCGGAACGGATAGGTGTTCTGCTCGCCTGTCACGTCGCGTGTCACTCTATGGGGCCCTGCCGGAAACTTTTACCAAGCCGCCATGGTATAGGCCCTTGTTCCATTGGGCAATCCGGCCTCGTGCTGCAACCGCATCCTGTTCCACAGTCCCCCGATCGAGGGGGCATTGTTCCATCTGGCCGTGCCAGTGGGCGCCATGGGTCCCCGGGTTGTCACGGCAACGGGGGGAGACGGCCCGACGGCCCCCTCCCCCCGCGTTCATATCCGCACCCGCATCCGGGCGCCGGCTCAACTTTTCTTTGGCGGGCGCAGAAACTTCGGCGTGGTGGTGGGCGGCGTGGTGGTGGGAGGCGGCGTGGTGGTGGGAGGCGGCGTGGTGGTGGGAGGCGGCGTGGTGGTCGTGCCACCAGACGTCGTCCCACCCGTGCCACTGATTTCATAGGCCCCGCGATCCGGTCCGGCTCCCGAGGGGCGGACAGTTCCCAGGATATCGGTGGGCGGGGCGGAAGCAGAATCCGCCGTATCCAGATAGCCGCTGGTGGCCGTGGGCCGGTAGTTGAATGTCTTGAGGTCGGTGAACACCAGCGCCGGGTCCAGGATGACCGAATTGTTCACCAGCACGATGTTGCGGGTGGGATCGGCCGAGACGCTGAACGCCATCGCCAGATTGTTGGCCACCAGCACATCCTGCGAGGGGGTGCCATCCTTCAGGGCATTGACCATGATCCAGGGCGAGGTATTGGGCAGACCCGACAGGCTGACGACGGTGTTGTTCACGATCACGGCCCCCCGCGTGCCATAGACCGAAATCCCGTGATAATGATCGGTCACGACCAGGTTGTTGCGAATGATGATGTTGTCATACCAGCCGTCG
This sequence comes from Rhodobacterales bacterium, assembly GCA_031368035.1. GTDB lineage: Bacteria > Pseudomonadota > Alphaproteobacteria > Rhodobacterales > Rhodobacteraceae > Stagnihabitans. The sequence goes on from JANLQT010000121.1 coordinate 3,135, forward strand.
AACATGCCTATACCCTGAAGGCTGCCCTTCAGCGGATGGCTGGGATCATTGGTCCACTGGATGATCGTGTTGTTTTCGAGCGTCAGGTTGGTGACCAGCCCGCTGGAGGAATAGCTCTGGAATCCGTCGCTGTGATAGGCGGGGTCGATGTTGGCGTTGTTCTTCACGACATTGCCCCGAAAGATGCTGTTGGATAGCCCCTTCAGCCCGTCCTGATAAAACCCGTCGATGACATTGGCCTCGACCAGCGCATTCGAGGCCATGTAGATGCCGCCGCTGACCCCGGTCAGGGTGCA
>JANLQT010000227.1:0-1716 GCA_031368035.1 Rhodobacterales bacterium
CCGCATCTCCGCCCGACTTCATCGGTTCCGGCGGCAGGATGGATCGCAACTGCGGCACCACCGTCAGCGCGATCATCAGGATCGCCCCCAGCGCCACCATCAGCAAAAACGCCGGATAGACCATCGCCGAGCCAACCTTGCGCCTTAACGCCTGCGCCTGCGAGCGCCCCTCATGCAGCCGCGCCAGCACCAGCGGCAGCGTCCCCGCCTGCTCGGCCAAGGCCACCAGCCGCAAATAATCTTCCGGAAACACCGCGTCCTGCCGCCGCATCGCATCCGACAGGCTCGCCCCGGCGCGCAACTCCCCGCGCATCGCATTCAGCACCGGCATCAACCGGGGGCTGGTGATATCCGCCAGCAGCAGATCAATCGCGCGCCCCAACGGCACGCCCGCGCCGACCATCCAGCTGAGTTCCTGCGTGAACAGAGTGATGTCGTCCGGCTTGGGCTTGCCCGTGCCCAGAAAGGGCAGGGACAAGTCAGCCATCCTGCACCACCCGCAGCACTTCCTCGACGCTCGTCACCCCGGCCAACACCTGTGCCAACCCATCGTCGATCAACGGCGCCATCCCCTCCCCCACCGCCGCCGCATGCAAGGACGCCGTATCCGCCCCCTCCAGCAACCGCCGCCGCAAAGGTTCCGTCAAACTCAGCACCTCAAAGATCGCCCGCCGCCCGTAATACCCGGTCTGCCCGCACTGATCGCAGCCTGTCGCCTTGAACGCCGCGACCGGCGCCCCAACCGCAATCCCCGCCCGCCCCAACGCCGCTTCCGGCAAGCGCAGAGCCTCATTCACCGCCACCCGGCAATGCGGACATAGCCGCCGCACCAGCCGCTGCCCCACCGAAACCCGCAACGTCGCAGCCAGCAGATACGGCTCCACCCCCATCTCGGCCAACCGCACCACCGCCCCCGCCGCCGAGTTCGTGTGCAGCGTCGTCAGCACCAGATGCCCGGTCAGCGCCGCCTGCACCGTGATGTTCGCCGTCTCGGCATCGCGCACTTCGCCCACCAGCAGCACATCCGGGTCCGCCCGCATGAACGCCCGCAGCCCCGTCCCAAACGTCAGCCCGATCGCCGGATTGACCTGCACCTGAGCAATCCCCGGAATGTGATATTCCACCGGGTCCTCGATCGAGATGATCTTCACGCCTGGATCGTTCAACTCCGCCGTCGCCGCCGCCAAGGTCGTGGTCTTGCCACTCCCGGTCGGCCCGGTGACCAGGATCAACCCATGGCTTTGCGCCAGCCCCGCCCGCAGCCGAGCCTCCGCCGCAGCCTCCATCCCCAGCCCGGCCACCCGAGGCAGGCTCTGCCGCCCAGCCAGAATCCGCACCGCCGCGCCTTCGCCGTCCACCATCGGCAGCGTCGCGCAGCGCAGATCATAGGTCGCACCCGAGATCACCGCGCGGATATGCCCGTCCTGCGGCAACCGCCGCTCGGCGATGTTCAGCCCCGCCAAAATCTTCAGCCGCGCCACGACCGCCCGCCCCGTCGCCTGCGGCAGGCTCGACAAAGGCCGCAGCAACCCATCCACCCTTTGCCGCACCATCACGCCCTGCGGCCCCGGTTCGAAATGCAAATCCGTCGCCCGGTCCGCCACCGCCTGCGCCAGCATCCGGTCCAGCAGCGCAATCACCGGCGCATCCAGGGCCCGGTCATCCTCCTCCGCCTCGACCTCAAATGGCGAAGCCTGCTCCGCCCCGCCCGCCAGC
>JANLQT010000277.1:0-5109 GCA_031368035.1 Rhodobacterales bacterium
TGGCGGGTAAGGGCTTTGGCGTTTTGACCGAGATCGACATGAAGGCCACCATGCTGGCCAAACTGGGCGAGGTGATCCCCGGCTATCGCATTCTAGGCGCCTGCAACCCCAAGCTGGCCTTCGGGGCCATCGGGGTCGAGCCGAAAGTCGGGCTGATGCTGCCTTGCAATGTCATCCTGCGCGAGGTTCCGGGCGGGGTGGAAGTGTCGGCGATTGACCCGGTCGCTTCGATGCAGGCGATCGAGAATGACACGCTGAAGGGCGTGGCCGGGCAGGTGCGCGAGTTGTTGGCCGAGGTGGTGGCGGCGATCTGAGGCAGCTCAGGGCGGCGGCGTTGCCGAAGGCGGCATGTGGGAATCCCCCATCCTACACGGCGCCGGGGAGCACGAGGTCAGGGGGGCGGTGGCCGTCGGCGAAGGTCTGGATGTTGATGATGACCTTCTCGCCCATGTCGATGCGGCCCTCGATCGTCGCCGATCCCATGTGCGGCAACAGGACCACGTTGGGCAGTTCGCGCAGGCGGGGGTTGATCTCGGCGCCGCGGGAATAGACGTCAAGGCCGGCGCCGCCAAGCTCGCTGGCGCGCAGGCCGCGGGTCAGGGCGTTTTCGTCCACGACCTCCCCGCGCGAGGTGTTCACGATCACCGCCGTCGGCTTCATCAATTTCAGGCGGCGCGGGTTCATCAGGTGGTAGGTGGCGGGCGTGTGCGGGCAGTTGATCGACAGAATGTCGACGCGGGCGACCATCTGATCCAGACTTTCCCACCAGATCGCGTCCAGTGCCGTTTCCACATCGGGGCGCAGGCGGTGACGGTTGTGGTAGTGAATCTGCAGGCCAAAGGCGCGCGCGCGGCGGGCGACGGCCTGGCCGATGCGCCCCATGCCAAGGATGCCGAGCTTCTTGCCGCCGATGCGGGCGCCCAGCATCGCCATCGGTGACCAGCCGGACCATTCGCCGGCCTGCATCGTCGCCAGCCCTTCGGGGATGCGGCGCATCACCGACAGGATCAGCGCCAACGTCATGTCGGCGGTGTCTTCGGTCACCACGCCCGGGGTGTTGGTGACCAGAACGCCGCGCGTCCGGGCGGCATCGACGCTGATATGGTCCACCCCGGCCCCGTAATTGGCGATCAGTTTCAGCCTTGGGCCCGCCGCAGCAATAAGTTCGGCGTCAAGCTTGTCGGCCAGCGTTGGCACCAGCACATCGGCGGTCATCAGGGCGGACGCCAGTTCGGCGCGGGTCATCGCGGAGTCGGGATCGCGCAGCGTCACATCGAACAGCTCTTGCATGCGCGCTTCGACTGGCGCGGGCAGGCGGCGGCTGACCACGACTTTCAGACGATCCGCTGTCATGGTCTTCGCGCCCTTTTCATCGACGGGTGTTGATGGCAAAGTGGCGACAAGCGCGGGGCGGCACAAGCCCCGCCGGGGCGGCGAACGGGCCGCCGGGGGCAGAGGCGGCAGATGGGCGGCGCGGGCGCAAGATCAACCAGCAGTTTCGGGCTGACCCGGCGGCGGCTTGGCCTTCTGGCGCTGGCCGCGCCGGTGGTCTGGACACTGCCGGTATGGGCAGATGGCGAGGGTGACGGGTCTGCAGCGGCGGAGAAAATCGGGGGCCTTGATGTCCCGGCGCCCGGGCCCGATACCGCAGAAGCGCCGCGCGATCCCAATGTCGGCGCGGTCACCAATCTGCCCTTGCCGCGCTATGTCAGCCTGAAGACCGGGCAAGGCAATGCGCGGCGCGGACCGGGGCTGACGCACCGGATAGACTGGGTGTTCACCCGGGCGGGGATGCCGCTGAAGGTGACCGCCGAATACGAACACTGGCGCCGGGTCGAGGATCAGGACGGCGCAGGCGGCTGGGTGCATTATTCGCTGCTGTCGGGTGTGCGTGCGGTGCTGGTGACCACCGACATGACCGAGTTCCGCGCCAGTCCCGAGGCGGGCGCCGAAGTGCTGTTTCAGGCCGAGCTGAACGTGGTGGGCAAGCTTTTGGCCTGCACGGCGGAGTGGGCGCGGGTCGTCGTGGACGGCGAGAAGGGTTGGGCGAAGAAAGCCGAGCTTTGGGGTGTGGACCCGAGCGATGTGTTCGGGTAAGGCCTGACGGACCAAAGCCTTGAACGAGTTCAGAGCGTTTCAAGCAAGATCAACAGGTTAACGCAGTCGTTTCCGGCTGCGGCAGCCGAATCCAGGGGCGTCATGAGCGATGCAAGGCTGAACATAGGGGCCGGCCTTCTGTCGGTCGCCGTGGCGCTGGGTCTGGTGGCGGTCAAGCTTTGGGCGCTTGCGGCGACCGGGGCGTTGTCGGTTGCGGCCTCGCTGGCGGACAGTGCGGTGGATCTGATGGTGTCGGTCGCGGCGACGGCGGCGATGATCTATGCCGCAAGGCCCCCGGATGAGGACCATGCCTTCGGCCATACCTCGGCCGAGGATCTGGCGGCACTGGCGCAGGGCGTATTCATCGCGATCAGCGGGTTGGTGATCGGCGCGATGGCGGTGCAGCGGCTGCGGGTGCCGGCCACGGCTGGCCTCGGGGATGAACGGCTGGGGCTGTGGGTGATGGGCCTGTCGGTCGTGGTAACGCTGGGGCTGGTGATCTGGCAGGGACGCGTCGCCCGGCGCACTGGCAGCCGCGTGGTGGCGGCGGACCAGTTGCATTATGTCGGCGACATGATTCCGACGCTGGGGGCGATGCTGTCGCTGTGGGCGTCCAAGGCCTTCGGGCTGGCGCAGGTGGATTCGGTGGTGGCGCTGGCTGCGGCGGCCTTCATGGTGTTGACAGCCTACAAGATCGGCCGGGGGGCGTTCGACGCGCTGATGGACCGGCGCGCCGATCCTTCGGTGATCGCGGGTATTGCGAAGATCGCCAGCGACTGGCCCGGCGTGCATGGCTTTCACGATCTGAAGACCCGCACCGCCGGCAGCCGCACCTTCGTCAACCTGCATATCGAACTGGACGGCGAGCAGACCCTGCGCGAGGCGCATGCCATCGGTGCCGCGCTGCGCCGGGCGATCATGGCTGCCTATCCGCAAACCGATGTCATCATCCACAAGGATGTCGCGCGCAGGCCGGTTGCTGGCGCTGATGACACAAAAGGATAATACATTCGTGCAATTGTCCGGGGTCTGAAGTCCTGATTCCCAGGACGGCGCAGCTTTGCCAAGGAAAGTGATCGTCATGGTGGACCGCCGCCCCTATCGCCGGGAACCGGAAGAGAAACGCCGCGAGCAATTGATGCAGGCCGCGCTGGATCTGATCGCCGAAGGCGGTGCGCAGGCCGCCACCGTGCGCGAGATTGCGGCGCGGGCCGGGGTCACGCCGGGGCTGATCCGGCATTACTTTCAGTCGAAAGAGGCGCTGACCCGCGCCGCCTATCGGCATCTGATGGACGGGATGACGGCGCGGTCGGCGGATGAATTGACGCTGTCCCCGGCGGAACCCCGGGCGCGGCTGGCGGCTTTCATTGCCGCCTCGATGCGTCCGCCGGTGCTGGACGCGCAGGCGGTCTGGCTGTGGGCCGGGTTTCTGCCGGGCATCCAGCGCGACCCTGACATGCGCGAGGTGCACCGCGCGTCCTATCTGCATTACCGCGATACGCTGGAGGCATTGATCCGCGCAGTGCCGCGCCTGCGCAGCGACGATGGGTTGCGTCAGGACGCGATTGCCTGCAACGCCATCATCGACGGATTGTGGATGGAAGGGTCGATCCTGACCGACACCTTCACCCCCGAAGACCTGACCGAAATTGCCCTGCGCTCGTGCGGGGCCATTCTGGGCGTGGATTTGCAAGGCGCCTTCCTGAGCCCGATGGGCAGTTTGCCATGAGATACGCAGAGATCACCGACCGGCTGGCCCCTTTGGGCGGTGCAAAATGGGAAGTTCACCTTACCGCACGGCACCGTGCCGCGGCGGGCGAGGATATCCTGTTCCTGACCATCGGCGAGCCGGATGCCCCCCCGCCGCCCGAAGTGATCGAGGCAGCCAAGGCCGGTCTGGACGCTGGCCGGCTTGGCTATTCCAACGGCCGGGGCGAGCCCTTGTTGCTGGCGGCGCTGGCCAAACGCTATTCCCGGCGCACCGGGCGCGAGATTACGACGCGGCAGATCGTGGCCTTTCCCGGCACGCAGACCACGCTGTTTGCGGTGATGTCGGCGCTGGCCGGCCCCGGCGACGAGGTGATCGTGGGCGATCCCTTGTATGCGACCTATGAGGGCATCATCGCCGCCACCGGCGCCACCGTGGTTCCCGTGCAGCTGACCCCCGAGAACGGCTTTCGCATGCAAGCGGCGGATGTGGCGGCAAAGATCACCCCGGCCACCCGGGTTCTGTTTCTGAACACGCCGCACAATCCCACCGGGTCCATGCTGCGGCGGGACGAACTGGTGGCTTTGGGCGCGCTGGCCAAGGAGCATGATCTGTGGATCCTGTCGGACGAGGTTTATGAAGAGCTGATCTTCGGCAATGTCCCCTTCATCTCGCCCTTCGATATCGAAGATCTGGCCGAGCGCGTGGTCTGCGCCGCCTCGATTTCCAAAAGCCATGCGCTGCCGGGGTTCCGGTCGGGCTGGGCGGTGGGGCCGGAAGAGTTCACCGCGCGGCTGTTGCCTGTGGCCGAGACGATTCTGTTCGGCAACCAGCCCTTCATTGCCGATGCGACGGCGCTGGCGGTCTCTGCCCCCTCGCCCATCGCGCGGGGCATGGCGGCGCGGTTCGCGCACCGGGCGGCGATCTTGCATGAACGGCTGGACGGGCGGTTCGGGTTGCAGGTGAACCGGCCCGAGGCGGGGATGTTCGCGCTGGTGGATGTGCGCGCGACGGGTCTTTCGGGCGAGGCGTTTGCCTGGGGCCTTCTGGATCACGAAAAGCTGGCGGTGATGCCGGGCGAAAGCTTCGGGGCGGCACTGGCAGGCTGGCTGCGGTTGGGGCTGACGGTGCCGGATGACCGGATCGAAGAGGCAGCCCGGCGCATCCTGTCCCATGCGGCGCGGATAAAAGGGGTCTGAGATGCGAACGGTGGGTGAGCGGCTGGTCGAAGGTCTGGCGGCGCGCGGGGTCGAGGTCGTCTTCGGCATCCCCGGCGTGCATACGGTGGAACTGTATCGCGGCCT
>JANLQT010000287.1:0-4836 GCA_031368035.1 Rhodobacterales bacterium
GGCGCCATGCGCCGCGCCGTTTACGGCATGAGCCGCACCGTTGGCGCTTCCGTTGTCGCCCATCCGGACGATGTATTCGAATGCATCAGGGAAGTTGAGTCCACCCCCACACTTGTCATCGTTTGTGCAGATATCCGTAATTACTTCGTTCGTGCTGGAGCTGACGAACACGAAATCGCCTGTGACCAGATTGGTATCGAGCGCCGATCCGCCCCAGTCGATCCCGAGGCCGAGCATGTCCGCAGACAAGCCGGTCGTCGTGACGGTCACCCCGATTTGGCCAGCAGTGTCGTCGTCGAAGGCAATGGTGTAGGTCGTACCTTGGCCGGATCCGACGTATTCCACCGTTGACGCCGCGGCGGCACCAGCCCAACCGGTCGCAGCGATAACTGCAGCGGCGGCAGAGGTCTTGAACGTAGTCAGGCCAAACATGGCGGTAACCTTTCAAAGCGGGTTCATTTTCGTCCGATCCTGCCCTTCAAGACAAAAGTCGGACAAACTCATGCCCCATTCTTGCCATGTTTGGGGGAAATTGCAAACAATGCAGGCAAAATACAACCCGGGGGCGAATTCAAATTTCGCAATGCCGCCTTGGATTTCTTCAGACGCGTCTTTGGCCGGCCATTGTCCCGAAGTCATGAACAATGGTCCAATTCTGTTGCTGCGGGCGCCTGGATTGCCCTTGGGAGGCGTGAATGATTCGCGGCAGCATGCTGGACATGACCTGCCCCAAATGCAGCGGGCGGCCCCGAAGGACCGCCCGTGCGCATTGTGGATGGGCTGAGACGGCTCAGGCGGCCTTGCGGCGACGCTTGACCGCGCCCAGGGCGCCAAGGCCCCCCAGCAGCAGCAGGCCCGCAGCGGGCAGTGGCACCGGGGCCGGGGTCACGTTGGCATAGACCGAGATATGCGAGACGTTCTTGGGGAAGTTCTTGCACTGCTTGGCCGGATTGGCCGTGTTCCAGTGGAAGGGCAGGCAAGTGAAGGGCGTCGTCCAGTCGCCGGCCAGCGTGGTCATGCCATCCGCGTCCAGATTGAACAGGAAGCCGACCAGCGAGGTGCCGCTGCCGGATTTGAACACCAGCATGACCTGGCCGATCATGCCCTCGAAATAACCGCTCAGATCGAAACTGCCGGTTTTGCCGAAGCTGGCCACATCGCCCTCGAGCATGCCGTTCGCATCCAGCATGCCCCAGGTTTCCCAAGTGTCGGTGCCGAAAAAGCCGCCGCCTTCATTGACGGTCAGCGCAGCGGGGTCGGCCATCTTGTCCTTGGTGGCGCTGGAAATCTGGCAGCTGTCGCTGCCCGTCACGGCCACCGAAATGTCATAGCCGGTGCCGGTGCAGCTGGCATAGGTGGTGGCGGCCTGCGCGGCTCCGGTCCAGCCGGCCAAGGCCAGCACCGTGACGGCGGCGAGGGGTTTCAGGGTCTGCAGACCAAACATAACGGCACCTTTTGCTTATGGCCGGCGACCCGATTCGGGCGTGAAGCGGAATGCCGGAAAACTCTATCTAATATTCGTGGCATTTTCAGGGAAAGGCAAGCAAGCCGTTGCGCGGCAGGGCCAATCCCGGACCGTGCCCGTCCATTGTCACCGGGCTGCGGACAATGCTGCCCGCAACGGGGGAGGCTGATTCGGGGCCGAAACGCCCGCAGCCTTATCAGCCTGCGGTGCGCAAAAGCCGTTCGAGTTCAGCCTCGTAAGCGCCCAGCCGCGTCAGCCCCAGCGCGAGGGCGGCTTTCCCCTCGGCGGCCAGCCTGTCCCGGGTCTGGAACAGCACCAGAATGCGCGCCTCGATCGCCTCGGCACTGTCCGTGGTGCAATCGACGGTGAACGGATAGCCAAGCGCATCGAACAGGCCGGCGAACTTGCGGCTGTAGGCCATGGGAACCACCGGCACACCGGATGAGAAGGCGGCGATGCAGGCATGCATCCGGGCGCCCATGAAGAAATCGAGAGCCGCGATATAGGACTTTGCCTCGGACGGGGTGGCGAATTTCGGGGCCAGAATCACGCGGGCCGCGAGGTCCGGTGGCAGTTCAGTCACCAGCGCCGCGCTGGCTCGCCAGTCATCCTCGACCGGGAAGACATCGGAAATCACATGGGACACCAGATGCACTTCGGTGCCGGGCAGGGCGGCGAAATGCCGGATCAGGGAACGCATCAGCGCCGGGTAGTCGGCCGTCAGCCCGAACATGTTGGCCTTGGTATAGCCGCCGTTCATCAAGAGGCCCGAGACATTGATGCCGACTTTGACCGGCCCGCCGGGCGGGCGTGGGGCGGGGGCTTCATAGGGCAGCCGCAGAGCCACATCCGAGGCCAGTTGCACGCGGCCCGTGAAACCCGCCTTTTGCAGGAAATCGATCGACAGCTTATCGCGGGCAAACACCGCTGCCGAGCGGGCCAGCGAGGCAAAGCTGAGACGGCGCACCCAAGGCCGCTGAAACGGGCCGATGGTCTGGGGGCTGACGACAAGGGGCTTGCCCGCCAGATGCACGGTGGCTTTGGCGAGGATGTATTTCAGGAACCGTTTGGCCCCATAGATGTCGGAAAAGCTGTCGCCCGCGCCGATGTCCAGCACCAGATCGCAGCCCCGCACCACGGGAAGAAATCCCCATGGATTCAAAAGGTCACGGCTGCGCAGGCGGCCATGGGTGACATTGGGTGCGGTGACATAGGGCCGCCCCGCCTCGCGCCAGCCCAGGATGACAAAACGCACCGGCCGGCCCAGCCGGGCGGCCAGATCCTCGACGATGCGGATCTGCGAGACGGTCAGCGCCCCGACCCCCAGATTGTCGGAGGCGGCCGAATGCCACATCAGACCGATAGTGAGCGGTTTCACGGGTGCGCCCAGGGGTGTGCTCACGGATGCGCTCTGCGGCGAATTTGCAGCTGGCTGTGCAGCTTCGGCGCATAGCTGACCAGATAATGCGCCCAAAGCTTGGGATTGAAGGGCGTGATGACCAGCGCGGCACGCAAGTAGCGCCGGGCAAAGCCGGGCCGGTTCAGCCGCAGAAGATGGCGCGCGGCGGTCGTGTAATGCAGCGCCAGATCGGGGCCGCCATAGCCCTGGTGGCGGATCTTGCCGGTGATGCGCACGAAGCTTTGCGCCGAGAACTTCGTCGAGCGCGAGATGCGCTGCAGGTTGATCCCTTCGGACAGATGCACCTGCATCAGATACAAGGGCTCGGGGCTGAAGCCGAGCTTGCCCTGCCGGGTCAGCCGCAGCGCCAGATCCCAGTCGACATTGTTGCGGATCAACTCGTCCGAGGGCCCGGCGGCGATCAGGGCGGATTTTTTCACCAGCAGCGTGGGCAGATGAAAGCTGTTGCCCCGCAGGGTGCGCGCGGACAGATCGCCGCTGAATGGGGCTTCATGCGCATAGGGCCGGAAATAGGTCTTCATCTTCGGGTAATCCGCCTCGCTGAGGCTGTAATAGAAGATCACCGAACTGGTGGTGCCGATGTAGTCCTGCGGCAGCGCGGCCAGTTCGGCGACCTGCCGCTCGATCTTGTCGAACACGCAGATGTCGTCGCTGTCATGAAAGGCGATCAGATCACCCTTCGCCTCGGCAACGCCGGTGTTGCGCGCGGCGGCGGCCCCGCCGTTCCTTGCGCGCCGCACCAGCCGCACCCTGGAATCGCCGATGGCCGCCACGGCGCCTTCGATGTCATCCGTTGATGCGTCATCGACGATCAGGATTTCAATGTTCCGGTGGCTTTGCGCGCACAGACTTCTGATGGAGCGATCAATCAGCGGGGCCCGGTTGAAGACAGGCACAATGATTGTCACCAGTTCCGTCGTATCCAAAAGACATCTCCATAAGCGCGGGGTGCCGAAAACACCGGGGGGTCCCGATCCCGGGACCTGTTCGCGGTATGATAGGGCATCTTCGTGACCGCCTTGCGGCATTTCGCGGAGAAAGTTGCCTAATCCGTCACGCGGGGCAAGGGTTGTTCCGGCCAAGCCGCGCCGCGAACCGGCATCGGTTGACACAGGAGGGGTAAATCTCCATCGGTAAGGTCGGGGAAGGCATCGCTGGGCGAGTGTGTCTGCAAAGGAGTTCGAGCGTTACCATGCGTGACACCGCAGCCCGAACTGTGGCCCCGATTGCACCGCCGATCGCATCCCCGGGTTTCGCGCGGCCCGCGTCCTTGGCACCCGGCAGAGCAGAGTCCGGCCCTGTGGGTCATGCGGGATCGCTGCCCCAGGCGCTGACCACCTCGGGCTCTGGCCTGCTTCTGGCGCTATTCTTTCTCGCCTTGCTCCTACCCATCAACATCGACTTGGGCGGTCTGCGGATGACCCCCAGCCGTCTGTTCCTGCTGATTTGCGCCATCCCTTTCGGCATTCAACTGGTCAGCGGCAAGGCAGGGCGGCTTACCCTAGTGGATGGTGGGATGCTGGCTTGCGTGATCCTGATGATCGTGGCCCTCTTCTATCACCATGGCATGCCGCAACTCGCTTATGCCTTGAGCCAGGCTGTCGAGGTGTTCGGCGGTTATATGGCGGGGAGGGTCCTGATCCGCAGCGTGGGCGATTACCACCGCTTCATCCGCTATTTCCTGATCGCGCTTCTGATCATGCTGCCGCTGGCGATCTATGAGTTGTACCATTACCGGATGGTTCTGGCAGACTTTCTGCACAGCGCCTTTTCGGTGGTGCGCAAGAACGACCAGTCCCGCTTCGGGCTCAGCCGGGTGCAGGTGGTTTTTCCGCATTCGATCCTGTACGGGCTGTTCTGTTCGCTGGCACTGGCGAGTGTTTATTACATCTACAAGGGCCGGTTCTTCCGGATGGTGCTGGGCGCTGCTCTGGTCATCGCCATGACAGGT
>JANLQT010000302.1:0-1920 GCA_031368035.1 Rhodobacterales bacterium
GCCTTCGGTTTCGGCGAGGCGCTTCAGGACAGGGCCGGCGCGGCGGTCGAGCAGGGTGAAACGGTTCGCCATCAGGATCACGTCGAGGGGCGTGAGGTCGAGAAGGTCGAGGCAGACCTGCATTTCGTTCACGCCGAGGCCGAAGGCGCGGATGGTGCCATCGGCCTTCAGGGCGCGCAGCAGGGGCAGTCCGGTGGTTATGAGGTCGTGCCAGTGGCGGGCGGCTTCGGCAGGCGTGTGGGCGAGGGTGCCGATGTCGTGGACCAGCAGGATGTCGAGGTGGGTCAGGCCCAGGCGTTGTAGGCTGGATTGGACGGATTTGAGCAGGCCGGGACCGGAGTAGTCGAAGGTGACTTGCGCCGGGTGGGCGGTGTGGAAGCCGTAGAACGGGGCGTCTTTGGCGAGGACGGGGTGGAGGAGGCGGCCAGCTTTGGTCGAGACGGTGAAGGTGTCTCGGGGTTTGGAGGCGAGGAACTGGCCGAGGCGATCCTCGGCCATGCCGCTGCCGTAGAACGGGGCGGTGTCGAAGTAGCGGATGCCGCCGTCCCAGGCGGCTTGCAGGGCGGCTTGGGCCTGGGTGTCAGAGCAGGGGCGGTACATGCCGGCGAGGGCGGCGGCCGGGTTGGAGTTTGGTGGTGAGGGTGGGGGCCGGGGCGGTGGTGCCGGCGAAGGACAGGGTTTGGCCGTCTGGGCCGACGGTTACGCTCAGGAAATTCATGCGGGGGGAGCCGATGAAGCCTGCGCCGAACTGGTTGTCGGGGTCTTCGTACAGTTGCAGGGGCGGGCCGACTTGCTCGACCCGGCCAGCGCGGAGGACGACGATTTTCGAGGCGAGGGTCATCGCTTCGGTCTGCTCGTGGGTGACTTAGATGATGGTCGCGCGAAGGGCTTGGTGCAGTTTGGCGATCTCGACCCGGGTTTGCACGCGCAGTTCGGCGTCGAGGTTCGACAAGGGCTCGTCGAACAGGAAGACGTCGGGGTCGCGCACGATGGCGCGGCCGATGGCGACGCGCTGGCGCTGGCCGCCGGAAAGCTGGCCAGGCGTGCGGTCAAGCAGTTGATCCAGTTGCAGGATTTTAGCGGCGCGCATCACCTTTTCGTCGATCTCGGCCTTGGGGCGGTGGGCCATGCGCAGGCCGAAGCTCATGTTCTGGGCGACGGTCATGTGGGGGTAAAGGGCGTAGGATTGGAACACCATGGCAAGGCCGCGTTGGGCGGGTTCGACGTCATTCATGCGGCGGCCTGCGATGGTCAGATCGCCGGAACTGATCTCCTCCAGCCCTGCGATGCAGCGCAGGATGGTGGATTTGCCGCAGCCGGAGGGGCCGACGAACACGGTGAAGTCGCCCTTTTCGATTGAGAGGGAGACGTCGTGGATCACGGTTGCGCCGCCGAAGGTCTTTTTGATGTTGTTCAGTTGCAGGTAGGCGGTTTGTTTAGTCATGGGGGTTAGCCTTTCACCGCGCCGACGGCGATGCCGTTCACGATCTGCCTTTGGAAGACGACATAGATGACGACGATCGGGGCCGCCGCGAGCGCGATCCCGGCGCAGAGGAGGGGGACGTTGGTGGTGTATTCGCCGCGCAGGGCGGCGATGCCGACCATGACGGTGCGTTCCTTTTGCAGGACCAGCAGCGAGATCAGCACGTCGTTCCAGCAGTAAAGCGTGTTCAGGATGCCGAGCGTCAGCAGGGCGGGTTTGCCCATCGGCAGCATGATGTCCCACCAGATCTGCAGCAGGGTGGCGCCGTCCATCCGCGCGGCCTCGACCAGTTCGCGCGGCAGGCGGGAGTAGAAGGCGGTCATCAGGTAGACGCAGAACGGCAGGAAAAAGGCGGTATAGGCAAGGATCAGGCCGAGCCGGGTGTTGATCAGGTCCAGCGCGATCATGGTGCGGTAGAACGGGACGAGGACGACCTG
>JANLQT010000334.1:0-4181 GCA_031368035.1 Rhodobacterales bacterium
GCGATGGTCAACAGGAATCTGCGGCGCGCGGTTTGAAGTTTGACCGTTTGATCAAGATGCACCCGTAGGATGGGTGATGCACCCATCACGACGCGGCATCGAAATGATGGGTCAATCCCCCATCCCCACACCGCATCAACACCGCATCCACCGCCCCGTCCGGCCCGGGGTAATAGGCCCGCCGCGTGCCGGTTTGCCTGAAGCCGCAGGCGCGGTACAGCGCGAGAGCGCCCACATTGGTCGCGGCAACCTCCAGAAACACCGATGCCGCGCCGCGCCGCACCGCTTCGGCAAGAAAGTCCTGCACCAGCGTGCGGCCAAGCCCCTGCTGGCGTTGGGCTGGATCGACCGCGATGGTCAGAAGTTCCGCCTCATCGACCACCACGCGGCCCAAAAGCAGACCCTCTGCGCCCGTGGTCAGCGCAAACACCCTTGGGCTGGCCAGCAGATCGCGGAACTCCACCGCGCTCCAGGGCCGGGGCATGGTGAAACTGGCCCCATGCAGGGCAGCCATTTCATCGAAGGTCACGGCAGGATCACCGGCGGCGGGTCAGACGGCGGCAGAGCATCCGCGCCGCGCAGGTAAAACGGGGCCGGTCGGGGCTGAGCCGTGCCGAGGCGGTCGCGTGCAATCCGGGCGATGGCGACGGCGAGCGGATGGCTGGGGGCCGCCTCGGCGCCAAACCCCAGAACCGTGGTGCCGGGCGCGGGTGGCTCCGCCTCGGCCAGCGCCATCAGCCGGGCCGCAACCGGCACATCGCCAAAGACCTGCTCATAAACATGGTCCCGCCGCGCATCCAGCCGCACCAGAACCGGGCGCGGGGCGTCCAGCGCCAGCGCCTCGAAACTGGTCACGCCCACAGCCGGAATGCCCAAGCCCAGCGCCAGCCCGCGCGCGGCGGCCACCGAAATCCGCACGCCGGTGAAGTTCCCAGGGCCAGTGCCAACGCCGATCCCGGCCAGATCGCGCCAACCCATCCCGGCCCCCGCCAGCATCTCCTCCAGCAGCGGCATCAGCCGATCGGCCTGACCCGTCGCCATCTCCTCCACCCGCGCGCCCAGCACCCGGTCCCCGGACAGCAAAGCGGCGGCGCAATGCGCCGCCGACGTGTCGAACGCCAGAACCATTGCCTCAGGCGGCAACGGAACGCACCTCGGTCACCTCGGGGATGTAATGCCGCAGCAGGTTCTCGATCCCCATCTTCAGCGTCAGCGTGGACGAGGGGCACCCGGCGCAAGCGCCCTTCATGTTCAGATATACGACGCCCCGGTCAAAGCCGTGGAAGGTGATATCGCCGCCGTCCTGCGCCACGGCAGGGCGCACGCGGGTGTCCAGCAGTTCCTTGATTTGCGCCACGATGCCGCTGTCCGGCCCGTCATGCGCGGTATGCGCCGCCGCCTGCTCGCCCTCGATCACCGGAGCGCCCGATTGGTAATGCTCCATGATCGCGCCCAGGATCGCGGGCTTGATGAACTGCCATTCGGCGCCGGCGTCCTTGGTGACGGTCACGAAATCAAGGCCCAGAAACACCCCGGTCACGCCGGTCACCGCGAACAGCCGCCGCGCGAGGGGGGATTTTTCTGCCGTCTCGGCACTGGGAAAGTCCGCCGTGCCCATGTCCAGCACGTCCTGCCCGGGCAGGAATTTCAGCGTCGCCGGGTTCGGCGTGGTCTCGGTCTGGATGAACATTTGCAATCTCCGACTATTCCTGTCGGATATGCGCTTGAAGCGGTGTCAAGTCAAGTTATGCGGGCCTGATTGAACGGGCCCCGGATTCAGGTTTCAGACCAATAGCCGAAGGCCTGATCCAGTGCGGCGCCTTCGGGCGACAGGTTTGGTCCGGCTTCGCCCCGGGGGTCTTCCGCCTCGGCGTCATAGTAGTCCAGCCCGGTCACCCATGCGGCAAGACTGGCATGGGACGGGGCTGCCTGTGGCACAAGGCGCGCAGGGCGGCGGGAAATGCGGAAAAGAAACATGGGTCTGGTCCTTATGAGCCTCCCCACCCGAGACGATACCCGATGCTGCGGTGCAGCAATATCGTGAATTCCGGTGCCCTGCCATGCAGGGAACACATGGCTCTGGCGTTCCACCGCAGACAGAACCCGGTCCCGGCAGCGATCCAGGTCACCCCAAGGCCGTCACCCCACCGGCAGCTCCACCCCTCCGGCCAGCGCCACCAGCCCGAAAATCGTCCAGTCGTAAACGATATGCGCCCCGACCGAGACCCAAAGGTTCTTGGTCCGCACATAGGCCAGCGTCAGCACCAGCCGCGCCACACCCACCACGGCCAGGCATTGCAGCAGGTTCCAGTTGTAAGTCGGCAGATGCGCCAGCGCGAAGGTCAGCGACGATCCGGCCCAGGCCAGGATCATCGCCCCCCGCCGCCCCATGCCGAACCGGCCAAAGCCCAGCGTCAGGATCGCCAGAAACGGCAACATCGTCAGCAGCTCTTCGCCCAGAAGCTGCACGGCGGTCCAGACCAGAAACCCCAGCGTCGCGCCCATCCCCGCAATCTTGACATCGACGATCGGATTGGCGGTCATGTGAAGGAATTGCAGCAGTATCAGCGCGACGGTGAAGGTCACGATCAGGTTCAGCGCCGCAAAGCCGAACATCCAACCCACATCCCGCCCGGTGATCCGCCGGAACAGCAGGCGCCAACCCTGCGGCGCAGCCCGCGCCAGCGCCAGCAGCGGCAAGCCGGCGAACAGACCCGCCGCGACGATACGCGCGGCGATCACCGACCCCAGCCCCAAGGCCAGCAGCGGCCCGCCCAGCGTCAGGAGCAAAAGTGCCGCCAGCGTGGTCCCCAGCACCGCCCGCCAGTGCTGCCCCGACAGCCGGACCGGCCGTCCGTCGTAAAACGGAAAGTCATCCCCCGCCCGCTCCAGCCAGGAAAACCGCCCGCGGCGTCCGCCCTCGTCCGCCTCATCCGGCATCAGGCGAACTCCCGGCAGACTGGCGCGCGCCCTTAATTGCGGAACACCCGGATCGGCACCCCGGCCAGCATCGAACTCAGCGGAGAGCCGCCATACAGCGCCCCCGGATTGGCATTCAGCCCGGCGCCGATCAGCTGCACCACCTCGGGCGAACTTGCGAACTTGCTGTGGCTACCCGAGGTTTCGTCACTGATCTGGCTGAGATCAACGACATTCACCCCCAGCGCCGCCACCCGCTCGGCATCCGCCGCCCCCAGCCGTACCACGCCGCCCGACAGGAACCGCGACAGCCGCAGCGCGCCGTCATCGGACGACACCAGGACGAAGATCTTGCTTTTGTCGATGTCCATCTGCGCCAGTTGCGATTCAAACAGATCAATGTCGATATCGGGCGAGGCCAGAACCAGCGTCTTCAGCCGCCCTCTTGTGTTGAACTTGCCCTGCAGGTCCAGCGCCAGAACGCCTTCCATGGTCAGGAACCCGCCCATCGAATGGGCAAAGATGTCAAAGCCCCTGGCATTGGTCTGGCTCAGCAGCGCGGCCAACTGGCCAAACTGCGGACGCGCCACCAGCACGCTGTTGATATCATAAACATATTTCGTCGCCTGCCCGGCCGAGGCCCAGGTGAACAGCACCGGCACGCCTTGATAGCCGGTATCCTCGACAAACTGGCCAAGCCGCAGCAGCGCCTCGTTGGCCGTGGTGTTGTAGCCGTGGATGAACACCAGAATGTCGCGCTTGTCCGGCGGCAGCAGGGCCAGTGCACGATTGATCCCGGCAATGAAGGCCGCATCACTGGCGTAAACGGCAGGCGCGACGATGGCAAATTCCGTGGTCGGATCGGGAGGCAGCTGCTTGGGCATCTCCAGATTGCCGCGGACATGGGTCGGCGGGATATGCACATCGACCGAGGACAGGCCCAGATCCGGGCTGCGCTCGGACCCGTAGAACGTGCCGATCACATCGCTGGCCGCCCGGGTCGAGCCCATGAAGATGATATGCTCTGGGCCCTCGTGCAGTTGCGCCACCGGCATGTCCGGATTGTCGATGCCGATCACATTCGGCGGCCGCTCACGCCCCGCCAGGGCCAGCAGCGAGGCGGCACCCAGCAAAGCCTGACGCCGCGAAAGCCTGCCAGTGGTTTCCAAGCCCAGCCCGATCAAATCCGTAATCAAAAATCCCCCGCCGCAAACTCTGTCCTGCTTGGTTCTAGCGAAGGAAAGCCTGTGTGCAAAGTGTCC
>JANLQT010000350.1:0-4556 GCA_031368035.1 Rhodobacterales bacterium
CGAAGAGGTCGGCACCGGCAAAGGCCCCGCCGTGGACATTGCGCTGGACCCTTTGGAAGGCACAACGCTGACCGCCAAGGACATGCCGAACGCGCTGACCGTGATCGCCATGGCCCCGCGCGGCACGCTGCTGCATGCGCCCGACGTGTATATGGACAAACTCGCCATCGGCCCCGGCTTCAAGCCCGGCACCGTGACCATGACCATGTCCCCCTCCGAGCGAGTCTCGGCGCTGGCCGCCGCCAAAGGCGTATCCACCGAGGATATCACAGTCTGCGTGCTCGACCGCCCCCGGCACGAGGCGATGATCGAGGAATTGCGCTCCACCGGCGCGGCGATCCGGCTGATTACGGATGGCGATGTGGCCGGCGTGATGCATTGTGCCGAGCCGCACCTGACCGGCATCGACATGTACATGGGGGCAGGCGGCGCGCCGGAAGGCGTGCTGGCTGCGGCAGCGCTGAAATGCATGGGCGGGCAGTTCTTCGGCAAACTCGTCTTCCGCAACGACGACGAACGCGCCCGCGCCCGCAAGGCCGGCATCACCAATTTCGACCGGGTCTATACCCGCGACGATCTGGTGCGCGCCGACGTGATCTTTGCCGCGACCGGCGTCACCAGCGGCTCGCTGCTGGCGGGGATCAAGCGCGAGCCGGGCTGGATCACCACCGAGACCATCCTGATGCGCTCCAAGACCGGCTCAGTCCGGCGGATGACCTATCGCAGCCCGGTCCGGTAAGCCAAATTTCTTCGAAGAAATTTGCAAATCTTTTCGAAAAGATTTGCCGCGCCCTCCGTCCTGCGGCAGGACCTGGGGCATGAGTCACGCTTTCCTTGACGTCGAACACTCTCTGACCGGTCGCCGCTGGGCCGGCCCCTCGGCCGATGCCGAGCGGCTGGCCGAGGCCATTGCGCAAGCCTCCCACCTGCCGCTGTCGCTGTGCCAGACCCTGGCTGCGCGCGGCATCTCGCCAGAGGATGCGGCCAGCTTCCTCAGCCCGTCCCTGCGCGACCTTTTGCCCGATCCGGCCAGCCTGAAGGACATGGGCACCGCAGCGAGGCGCCTTCTGACCGCCCTTGACCGGCGGCAAAGGATCGCGATTTTCGCGGACTATGACGTCGATGGCGGGTCATCGGCCGCGCTTCTGATTCTGTGGCTTCGCCATTTCGGCCTGACCCCGACGCTTTACATCCCCGACCGCATTGACGAAGGCTATGGCCCGAATGTCCCGGCCATGCAGGCGCTGGGGGCCGCGCATGACCTGATCCTCTGCGTCGATTGCGGCACACTTTCGCACGAACCCATCGCGGCGGCGGGCTGCGATGTCGTGGTGCTTGACCACCACCTCGGTGCCGAAACCCTTCCCCCAGCCCTCGCGGTGGTAAACCCCAACCGGCAGGATGAAACCGGCGATCTGGCGCATTTGTGCGCCGCTGCCGTGGTCTTCCTGCTGCTGGTCGAGGCGAACCGCAGCCTGCGCAGTGCGGGCGCGCAAGGCCCTGATCTGATGGCACTTCTGGACCTTGTGGCGCTGGCGACCGTGGCCGATGTCGCCCCGCTGATCGGCGTCAACCGGGCCTTCGTGCGCCAGGGCCTGAAGGTCATGGCCCGGCGAGAGCGGCCCGGCCTGCGCGCGCTTGCCGATATCGCCAAACTGACTGCCGCGCCGACGCCCTATGCCTTGGGCTTCGTGCTGGGCCCCCGCGTCAATGCCGGCGGCCGCATCGGCCAAGCCGATCTTGGCGCGCGGCTTCTGGCCACGGACAGCTCCAGCGATGCTGCCACGATGGCGCTTCGTCTCGACCAGCTTAACACCGAACGGCGCGACATCGAACTCGCGGTGCGGCAAGAGGCCATGGCCCAAGCCGAGGTGCGCGGCGTGGACGGCCCCCTCGTCTGGGCAGCGGGCGAAGGCTGGCACCCCGGCGTCGTCGGCATCGTCGCCGCCCGGCTGAAGGAAGCATTTCACCGTCCCGCCGTGGTGATTGGCCTTGAAGGCGGCGTCGGTAAAGGCTCCGGCAGGTCGGTGAGTGGCATCGATCTTGGCGCCGCCGTGCAGCGCGTCGCAGCCGAAGGGCTGCTGCTGAAAGGCGGCGGACACAAGATGGCGGCAGGACTGAGCGTCGCAGAGGATCAGATCGACGCCGCGATGGCCCGCCTGTCCGAACTTTTGGGCCGTCAAGGTGGGCAGCTTGGCCGCGAAGACCTGTCCATCACCGGCCTCTTGATGCCCACGGGCGCGACGCTAGCTCTTGCTGAACACCTGGAAGGCGCCGGCCCTTTCGGCGCGCAGGCCCCCGCCCCGCGTTTTGCCTTTGCCGCGCAGCATCTCCTGGTCCGCCGCATCGGCGAGACCCATCTGAAGTTCAGCTTCGGTGACAGCGACGGCCAGCGGATCGAGGGGATGGCCTTTGGCGCCTTCGACACCCCGCTTGGGCCGGCCTTGGAACAGGCCGGCCACCGCGCCTTCCACCTTGCCGGACGGCTTGAAACCAACACCTGGGGTGGGCGCACCAAAGTGCAGTTCCGCCTTGACGATGCGGCCCCGGCCTAAGGCCCGGCGCGCGGTTCACTTTTCCTCTTGCACCGCTGGACGCGGCTCGCTAAAGACCCGGCTACCAACCGCGGCCCGTTCGTCTATCGGTTAGGACACCTGGTTTTCAACCAGGTAAGAGGGGTTCGACTCCCCTACGGGCTGCCAGTTGTATTTCAAAAAATCGACATGATATCAGCGTATTGGCATCGCTTTTCGATGCTTTGCAAGTCATCAGCGCCAAGGGTCTTTCGCGGCGATGCGCTGCATGCCCAGCGCACGCGAACGTCAGATCACCCTGCCACGCGCGGCGACAGCCACACGCCGCAAGACCTCTCCCCCGCGGTGGAACACGACACTGTCTGCAAGGTTCGACACCGGGCAGGCGTGGTTGGGGATCACCTGAACCTTCTGACCGGGCCGCAGACCGCCGCCCCCGCCGCTCAGATCCACATGGCCATGCTCTTCGCTAAGCCCGACGATCCGCGCGCCGGGGGTGCCAAGGATCAGTCCATACCCGCTGAGACCCAGCAGATCCGAGGACAGCGTCTTTGACCCCGCATCCAGAATTGCGCGGTCGCCAGTGGGGCGCCCCAGAACCGTCGTCAGAACGGTCAGCGCGCAATCCTCCCATGTGCAAACGCCCCGCGCCACCTGGCTGCGGTCGTTGTAGATATAGGTGCCGGCCCGGTATTCGGTAACCACGGGGGCAAGACCCGCCTCGGCCAGTCCGGGCGTGCCGCCGCTGGAAATGACCGGGCAATCGCCCGCGGCGTCGCGCACCAGCGGCAAGGCGCGGGTCATGAAATCCTGCACCCCCGCGTTGCCACCCGGCGCCGGATAGGTCATCAGCCCGCCAAAGATCAGGCCCGGCGTCTCGGCAATCCGCCCGGCCAAGGCGGCTGCGGCACCGGGGCTTTGCACTCCGCAGCGCCCGCCTCCGGTATCGCACTCGACCAGAACCCGCAGCGGCACGGCGCCGCGCGCGGCAAGGGCGCGCACCGCCTCGATATTCTCAACCACCAGCGCGAAGGCACCTTGCGCGGCCAACACGCGGGCCCGGGCAATCTTGTCCGCAGAAAACAAGGTCGTACACAGCAGAATGTCGTCAAAACCCGCCGCCGCGAACACTTCGGCTTCCGAGATCTTCTGCGCCGCAATGCCTTTCGCCCCGGCCTGCAGCTGCAGCCGGGCCAACTCTGGCAGCTTGTGCGTCTTCACATGGGGGCGAAAGGCTTGGCCAAGTGCTGTGAACAGCGCCTGCGCGCGCGCGACATTCGCCTCGACGACATCAAGGTTCACCAAGGCGACAGGCGTCTCAAGGTCTTCTATCCGGCCCATGGCTTCAGTCTTTCACCCATGCCGCTGCGTTTCAAGCGCTCTGGCGGTCCTCACCTTCACCCTGAAACAAGGCCCGGCCCCGCCCGGCGCGTTTGGAGGCATAAAGCGCCCCATCTGCATCCGTCAGCATCTGATCAATGGCGGGCACCTTGTATCGGCTGCTTTCAGTGATGCCGATCGAGGCGGAAACCTGGCAGACCCGCCCCTGAAACGGCATGGGTTCGGTGATGCGCGCGATCAGGCGCAGTGCCGTGCTGCGCAGGGTCGCGGGGTCGGTCATCTCGGGAAAAACCAGAACGAATTCGTCGCCGCCCACCCGCGCGACCATGTCGCCCGCGCGGGTATGTTCGCGCAGCGCCGTGGCCACATTCACCAGCACATGATCGCCCGCCGCGTGGCCAAAGCTGTCGTTCACCGCCTTGAAGTAGTCCAGATCCACATGCATCAACCCGAAGGGCCGTCCGGCTGCCACCAGATCGGCAAGGCAGCGGTCCAGCGCCCGCCGGTTCGACAGGCCCGTCAACGTGTCGGTCAGCGCCCGAGTCTCTGCCTCGGCCTTGGCGCCCTGCAAGCGGCGGTTCAGGCTGGCGAGTTCATCCATCACCGCATTCTTGGCCTCGACCAGATACAGCATTTCCACTGCAAGATCGGTTGGCGCGAAATCGGCGTCGGTCAAGGCAT
>JANLQT010000364.1:0-6643 GCA_031368035.1 Rhodobacterales bacterium
GAATATTGGGGCGTCAAGACGATGGCCTACAAGATCAACAAGAACCGCAAGGGCCACTACGCCTTCCTGCGCACCAACGCCCCCTCGGCGGCGGTGCTGGAGATGGAGCGTCTGATGCGCCTGCATGACGACGTCATGCGCCTTCTGACGATCAAGGTCGACGCGCATACTGAGGGCCCCTCGGTCCAGATGCAGAAGCGTGACGACCGTGAACGCGGCGACCGCGACGGCGGCATGGGCTTTGGCGGCGAGCGCCGCGAGCGTCCCAGCTTCGGCGACCGCCCGGACCGTCCCGCTGGCGACCGCCCGTCGTTCCCGCGCCGTTAACCTCGAAAAGGAAAGGACCACAATCATGGCGACCAAACCGTTTTTCCGCCGCCGGAAAGTCTGCCCCTTCTCGGGCGACAATGCTCCGGTGATCGACTACAAAGACACGCGGCTCCTGCAACGCTACGTGTCCGAGCGGGGCAAGATCGTGCCCTCGCGCATCACCGCCGTTTCGGCCAAAAAGCAGCGCGAACTTGCGAACGCCATCAAGCGCGCCCGCTTCCTCGCCCTGCTGCCCTATGCCGTGAAGTGAGGGGATAGTCATGCAAGTCATTCTCCTGCAACGCGTGGCCAAGCTTGGCCAAATGGGCGAAGTGGTGTCCGTCAAGGACGGCTACGCCCGCAACTTCCTGCTGCCGCAAGGCAAGGCCCTGCGCGCCAACGAATCGAACGTGAAATCGTTCGAGGCCCGCAAGGTCCAGCTGGAAACCCACAACCTGGAAACCAAGGGCGAGGCGGAAGCGATTGCCGCCAAGCTGGACGGTCAGGTGTTCGTGGTGATCCGCTCGGCGTCTGACGCCGGCGCTCTGTATGGCTCGGTCACTGCCCGCGATGCGGCCGAAGCGGCGGAAGCCGGCGGCTTCACCGTCAAGCGCGGCCAGGTCGTGCTGGACCGTCCGATCAAGGATCTGGGCGTTCACACCGTGACCGTCACCCTGCACCCCGATGTGGCGGTGAAGATCAGGATGAACGTCGCCCGTTCGGTGCAAGAAGCCGAACTGCAAGCGTCCGGCAAGTCGATCCAGGACCGTGCCGCCGAGGAAGAGGCGCAAGCCGAATTCGAGATCGCCGAACTGTTCGACGACATGGGCGCTGCCAACGACATCGACGAGCGCTGATCGTCCGTCCAAGACCAGAAAGGCCGCGACGGGCAACACCCCGCGCGGCCTTTTGCTTTTTGCCGCCGCTCACGCCTCCAACGGCGGGCCGGTGAACTCCAGATGATACCGCGCCGCCGCTTGCACCACCGCCCCCATGTCCTCCGGGATGCGGAACTGCCCGGCCGCCATCTCCGCGAAGAACCCTTCCAGCCCGCCCGGCGTCAGGATTGTGTAGTGCCGACACGCCCGGCTGCCGATCACGCGAAACGTATGCTCCACGCCCCGCGGCACGAAAACCGTCTCGCCCGGCCCCCGCGTGACCTGCTGCCCCGCGATCCAGAACAGACACTCCCCCGTCAACAGGATGAACGCCTCATCTTCGGCCTTGTGGACATGCCGAGGCGGGCCTGACCCAGCGGGCGACACGCTTTCCACGATTGTCATCGCCCCGCCGGTTTCCGCCGCCGACAGGATGGTGCGATAGGATGTGCCCCGCCACTCCACCGCGCCCGCACCAAGTACCGCAGCCTCCATCGCAAGTCCCCCCCTTGTATCGGCCATTGCGGGCCGTCCGGGCAGGATAGGCCCACGCCACCCATATCAATAATCGATAGATGATATTAACTTCATCCACATGGTGAATTTATCCAGCTTCGATCTGAACCTTCTTCGGGTGCTTGACGCCCTGCTGCGCGAGGCGTCGGTCACCCGCGCGGCCCGCCGGGTCGGCCTGTCGCAACCGGCGATGTCCGCCGCCCTCGCCCGCCTGCGGGACGCCTTGGGCGACCCGATCCTGATCCGCCACGGCCAACGGCTGGAGCCAACCGATTTCGCCCGCGCGCTGGCCCTGCCGCTGCACGAAACCCTGGTCCGTCTGCAAGGTCTTCTGGCCGGCCCGCAGCCCTTCGATCCTGCCCATGCCGAAGCGACCTTCCGTCTGACCGGCTCGGACTTCTTCGCCGCCCTCTTGATGCCGCGCCTGGCCAGCCACCTTGCCACGGAGGCGCCCGGCGTTCGGGTGCATCTGCTGGACCTCTTGCCGGAAAACTATGTCGAAACCCTGAACCGGTATGAGGTCGACATCGCCCTGATCCCCGGCACCGACTTTCCCGACTGGACCGACCACCGCCCCGTCCTGCAATCGGATTTTGTCACCATCGCGGCCCGGGGCAACCCTCGCCTCGCGCGCGCCGGGCTGGCCCCGGAAGCCACGATCCCCATCGACCTTTTCTGCGACCTTGGCCATGTGGTGTTCTCGCCCGAGGGCAAGGCCAGGACGCTTGGGGATACCGCCCTTGCCGCCGCCGGCCGGACGCGGCGCGTGGTGATGACGCTGCCCGCCTTTGCAAGTGTCTGCCTCGTCGTGGCCCAAACGGGCCACGTGGCCCTGGTGCCGCGCCAGTTGGCCGAAGCGCTGGCCCCCACCCTGAACCTGACGATCTATCGCCAACCCGTCGCGGTGGCGCGCGCCACGATCAGCATGGTCTGGCACCGCCGCAGCACGTCCGATCCCGGTCAGGCCTGGTTCCGCACGACCCTCGCCGATCACCTCGCCAGTCTGGATCGCCCAGCCTTCAGCCCCGAATGAAGCCCCCGACATCACTTGTCGCAACAAGGCCAGCCCGAGGCCGCGCCCGCCTTTAGCTTGCCCGCCATGCAAGCTTCAAAGACCCTGACCGGCATCCTGTTCCTCTGCGCCGGGATCGCCATCTTCTCGGTGCAGGACCTGATCCTGAAACTGCTGTCCGGCACCTATCCCCTGTCCGAGGCGATGGTCCTGCGCTCCCTGACCGCCATCCCGGTGATGTTTCTCATTGTGCACCGTGTGGAGGGCAGTCTTGCGGCGATCCTCAGCCCGCGCTGGCCCGCCATGCTGGGGCGCGGCCTGCTGAACTTCGCCGCCTACACCGCCTATTACCTCGCGCTGGCCGCCCTGCCGATGGCCACCACCGTTGCGCTGTACTTCACCGCGCCGCTGATCATCACCCTTCTCGCCGTGCTGATCCTGCGCGAGCATGTCTCGTGGCGCCGCTGGGCCGGCACCCTGTGCGGCTTTGTCGGCGTGGTGCTGATGGTGCGCCCCGGCACCGCCCTGTTCGACTGGGCCGCCCTGCTGCCGATCTTCTGCGGCGCCGCCTATGCCGCCTCGATGATCCTCGCCCGCACCATGGGCACCCGCGACAGCGCCGCCGTCCTCGCCTTCTGGGGCAACATCGCCTTCCTGCTCTGCGCCGCCGCTTTGTCGCTGCATTACGGCCCCGGCACCCATGAAAAGGCGTTCCACCCCTCGCTCGCCTTCCTGACCCGGGGCTGGGTCACCCCGACGATTGAAGACGCAGCGCTGATGATGACCTGCGGCGTGATCGCCGCCATCGGCCTGACCCTGCTGACCCAAGCCTATGCCATGGCCCGCAGCGCCGTGGTCGCCCCGTTCGAGTTCAGCTTCGCCTTCTGGGGCATCCTGTGGGGCTGGCTGTTCTTCGGCACCCTGCCCGACGCCCTCGGCTGGCTGGGCATAACGGTGATCGTGGCATCAGGACTTTACGTCTTGCGCCGCGAGGGGATCGAAGGGCACGGCGCCTGACAGGCGATCCCCAAAATACCAATCATCTTCCCCAAATATCCCGGGGTCTGGGGCAGAGCCCCAGTGGCGCAACACGTCCGAAAAAGCAAAAGGCCGCCCCTAAGGACGGCCCTTGTCTTCAATCCGAACCCAAAGCTTAAAGCTCGTCCAGCGCCTCGACCAGCTTTTGCAGGTCGTCCTTGCCGATTTCCTTTTCCGTGACCTTCGCCCCGGCCACGATGTGGTCCACGACCTTGTCTTCGAAGATCGGCGCGCGCAGCTGTTGCTGCACTTGCTGGTTCTTCTGCACGAACTCGAAATAGGCGCGTTCCTGCCCCGGATACTGCCGGGCTGCGGCCAGAACCGCCTGAGTCATTTCCGCGTCGGTCACTTCAACCTCGGCCTTGCGGCCCAGTTCGGCCAAAAGCAGGCCCAGACGCACCCGGCGCACGGCCAGCACCTTGTGCTCGTCCGTGGTCTCGACATGGGCATGGTTGTGGCCATGCTCTTCGGGGTGTTCCTCGTGCCACAGCTGGTGCGCGATCTGGCCTGCCTCGGCGTCCACCAGCGAGGGCGGCAATTCAAAGCTGACCATCTTGTCCAACTGGTCCAGCAAGGACCGCTTCAGCACGGCCCGGGCCGCGCCCTGATATTCGGCCTCAAGCCGACCCGCGATCTGACCCTTCAGCGCGGCCAGATCTTCGGCGCCGTACTTCTTGGCCAACTCATCATCGACCACCGCCGGAACCGGCGCCTTGACCGACTTCACCGTGCAGGCAAACACCGCCGACTTGCTGGCCAGATGCGCCGCGCCATAGGTTTCCGGGAAGGTCACCGGCACGTCCAGCTCGTCGCCAGCCTTCACGCCGATCAGCCCGTCCTCGAACCCCGGAATGAAACTTTTGGAGCCCAGCACCAGCGGATAATCTTCCCCCGCGCCGCCCTCGAAGGCCACGCCGTCCACGGTGCCCTTGAAGTCGATCACCACTTGATCGCCGTCCTTGGCTTTCGAGCCCTTCTTGCGGTCCTCGAAATTCTGCGCCGATTTGGCCAGGTTTTCCAAAGCTTCCAGTACCGAGGCTTCGTCCGCCTTCACCACCAGCCGGTCCAGCACGATCTGGCCGACATCAACTTCCGGAATGGCGGGCAGGCTTTCATAACTCATCTCGACCACGACATCGAGGCCCTCTTTCCAGGCTTCGCCGCCGACCATCTTGACTTCGGGCTGCATCGCAGGACGCTCGCCCGAGCCATCGAAATGCGACTTCATCGCGCCGTCGATCGCCTCTTGCATGGCATCGCCGATGATGCGCTGGCCGAACTGCTTGCGCAGGATCGCCATCGGCACCTTGCCCTTGCGGAAGCCCTTGACCTCGACATCGGGCTGCGCCTCTAGCAGCTTTTCGGTGACTTTGGCGTCAAGTTCCGCCGCCGTCACCGTGATGGTGTAGCCGCGCTTCAAGCCGTCTTTCAGGGTCTCGGTGACCTGCATGATGTCGTCCTTCTCATCCCAAACTGGTGCGGGCGAAGGGACTCGAACCCCCACGCCTTGCGGCGCTGGAACCTAAATCCAGTGCGTCTGCCAATTCCGCCACGCCCGCATGTGTCTTTGCCCCGAAATGACAACAGCAGGCCCGACCTTGCGGTCAGGCTTGGCACAGCCATCCGGAAATCGGCGCCCTTCTAACAAAGCCGGGGGCAGGATGCGAGAGGAAAAACGAACCGGGCCAGTTCGGGGCCCCCGGCGCGGAAAAACAGGAAAAAGGCTACCCGTAAACCAATTCTTGCCATATTCTGGGGAAAAAAAGACGAGGCAGAGCAGAAATGGAACCCCAGCCATGGCGCAGGTGCAGATAACGACAACACGCGAGGCGCCCGCGAACGGCGTGGTGCCCGGCTTCGGTCTGGCAGAAGGCACGAGCGTGCTGACGCTCGACGGCGCTTTGCCGGTCGAATACCTGACCCCCGGCGACCGCATCCTGACCCGTTCGGGCGTGCGGCGCCTGAAAGCGGTCGAGATGACAAAGGTAGCCCATGCCCGCATGGTGCGGATTTCCGCAGATGTGCTGGGAGGCGGCAAACCCAAGGCCGAAGTGCTGGTGGTGGCCGGCCAGCCCGTGCTGATCCGCGACTGGCGCGCCAAGGCCATGTACGGCGCGGCGCAAGCCCTGGTCCCCGCCACTCGCCTCGCCGACGGCGAATACATCCGCGCCGAAGTGATGCGCGAGGTGCGCGTTTTCACCCTGAAGCTGGACAGCGCCGCCGTGATCTATGCCGGCGGTCTGGAGCTCGCCTGCGAAGCCGAGACGGTGGACGCGTAAATCCCGTAGGGTGCGTGGTTTCACGCACCGCCCGCGCAACGGTGCGTGAAATCACGCACCCTACCCATCACACCCCCAGCGCCCGAAACACCTTCGGCAGTTCCTCGGCCAAATCCTCCGCAATCAACCCCGGCCCGAAACTGCGCGCGCATTCGACATGCAGCCAGGCCCCCGTCTCTGCCGCCGCTTGCGGTGCAAACCCCCGCGCCAGCAGCCCCGTAATAAACCCCGCCAGCACATCGCCCGACCCCGCCGTCGCCAGCCACGGCGCCGCCCGGTCATAGGCCGCCGAGTTGATCGCGCAAGTCCCGTCCGGCGAGGCAATCACCGTATCCGCCCCCTTGAACAGCACCGTGCACCCCGCCCGCGACGCAGCCTCCCGCGTCGCATCCACCTTGGAATAGGCGGGTCCCTTGACCGCCGGAGCCTCCAGCTTCGCCGCAATATCCGGAAAGAGCCGCGCAAACTCCCCGCCATGCGGCGTCAAAACGCACCTCTCATGCAGCATCCCGAACAACGCCGGATCCCGAGCAATCAACGTCAAAGCATCCGCATCCAGCACGACCGACCGCAACGCATTGTGGGTAGGGTGCGTGATTTCACGCACCTTG
>JANLQT010000377.1:0-6769 GCA_031368035.1 Rhodobacterales bacterium
CGGGTGGTCAGACGCGTGGCATAAGTGTCGCGCGGATGCAGGGCAGAGTTGACGCGCATCAGTTGCGCTTCAACCCAAGGCGAGGCGCCAAGTCCGTAAGTCTCGCGCAGGGCATTCAGCCCGCGGTTGCCGCGGCGGATCAGGATGTCCAGTTTGCCGCCCGCCCAGCCGACGGTGTGGCCAAGCGCCATCAGCGGATCGACACTGTCGCCATGCGTGACCAGCATATTGCGGCCATCGGCCAGCTTGTGATGCGTCTCCTCGCAGACCTGCATCGGGCCAATGGTCTGCCCCGACAACCGCCGAAACGAGGCGTCATGGTTGCCCGGAACCAGAACGACCCGCGTGCCATCCGCTGCAAACCGTTCCAGCCGGTCCAGCAACAGCCGGTGATCGGGCAGGGGCTTTGACCGACGGGCGCTGGGGGTCCAGCCGTCAAAAATATCGCCGACAAGGAAGATTGCGTCCGCCTCGGCGTGATCGAGAAAGTCCGTGACATGGCCGGGTTTGCCCCGGCTTGTTCCCAAATGCAGGTCCGACAGGAACAGACTGCGCCAGCGGCGGGGCCGCCGGCTCAGCGGGTCCGCAAGTGTAGGGGGATAAGCTGCGACAGGTCTCGGCATGATGCACCTTGAACGTTGCTTCTGGCCTTTTCCGTCTCAGGATTCGATGACAAATGCGCGACAAAGTCTAGTCCCGCAGCGCCATCGGATCACCTGGAAACGAATTGCCGCATTGCAGCAACAACCGGGTCCGCGCCAGAACTTCCTACCCACTAACCGCATGATGCAGATTCGGTTCCGGTGCACTAACCTAGGTATTGTTGCCGCACCGCATGGGGTGACGTGCCATAGGCCGATTTGAACTGGGCATAGAACTGGCTGATCGAGGCAAAACCCGACGCCTCGGCGACCGAGGCGATCGCCAGCTTGCTTTCCACCAGCAGCGCCCGCGCCCGCATCAGCCGCATACGCAGGACAAATTGCTTCAACGGCATCCGCATGATCTGAGTGAAAAGGCCCAAGGCATAGTTTTCGTGCAAGCCGGTCACAGCGGTAATCTGGCCATTTTTCAAGGGTTTATCCAGATTTTCCAAGGCGTGCCGCACCATCGCGATGACATGGCCGATATGGGCCGAGGACAGCACCCGGCCCGCGTCAGCGGCGTTCTGCGGCTTGCGTAGAAACTCTGGCCGTTCCAGCCAGGCGCGGCGGAACAGGGCGTTCATCTCCATCTTCATCACCTCGGTCCGCTCGAAATCGCCTGAGCGGTAATCCGCGTACCACCGGCGCACCAGGTCTTCGTCGCACATGGCTTGCGGCAGAATCGCCATGCCGCCGCCGAGAAGGGCGATCTGCATCGGCGTGATGTGGTGCATCATCAGGAACGTGTCCAGCGGCAGGTAGATGTTGCACAGCCGCGTGGGGCCGTTGCCGGTGGGCACGATCCGGGTCAACTGATGCGGAATACCGGCCCAGAAGATGCACAGGCGATTCGGCGGAACCTCGATCCTTTCGCCATCGACGTCATAGTCCATCTGGTGGTCGATGGCGAAATTCGCCTCGATATGTCCGTGCCAGTGCGGGGTGGCCATCAGTTGCGGTTCAAAGATCCGCATGCCGAAGCGGCCAAAGGCGCGGGTGGTCGAATAGAAATGCCGCTCATGCGACGGCGCGGCGTTCAGCCGGTCGTCGGCAGCATCGCCAAGCGTGGTCTTGCGGGTCAACTTCGAAGCCATCTTAGAAAACCGGAAAAGAATCTGCCAAAACAGTATTGCCCGAAGCGCTTGCGACAGACAATCCTTCCCCTGTCACCCGGGGCAGAGCAGGGGCTGCCGCGGTTGCGCCAGAAATGGAAAGAAACCGGCCCTTCGAAGGGCCATCGGGAGGAGAACTACCATGATGATCCGGCGCGCTGCCTTGGCAGCGCTTTTGCTGGGTGTGTCCGCAGTGGCGGTGCAGGCCGATATGGTCGCGCCCACCACACCGCCAGACGCCCCCAAGTTCGATGCGCAGGGCGAACCCGTTTTCGTCAACCGCGCGGACATTTATGAATTCAAGGCACTTCCGGCCTATAACGAGCCGGAATGGGTCAAGGCGTTCGAAGCCGCCGGCAAGCTGCCGCCGCTGGCCGACCGCCTGCCCAAGGAACCGCTGGTCTACAAGACCGCGAACGAGCCCGACGGCACCGGCGTTTACGGCGACGTGATGCGTCACGTCATCGGGGGGCGTCCCGAGGGGTGGAACTTCTGGGCCGGCCAGTCCTATGGCTGGGGCGGCATCGACATCGGTCTGGTCGAGTGCCTCACCCGCACCGGTCCCTTGTTCCAGGTCAATGCGGCCGACCTGCAGCCGATGGCGAACCTTGCCAAGGCCTGGGAATGGTCGGCTGACGGCAAGACCCTGACCGTGCACCTTGTCGAGGGCGCCAAGTGGTCGGACGGCGAGCCTTTCACCACCGCCGACACCGAGTTCTACTTCAACGACGTGGTCAGCGATCCCGACGTGACGCCGCTGATGGGCGCCTCGGCCGAGACCTATTCCGGCGGCGTTTACGCGAATGTGGACGACTTCACCTTCACGCTGACCTTCACCACCGCTTTCCCGGAAGCGGTGCTGTACAACATGGCCTATGGCAACTTCTGCCCCGGCCCGGCGCATCTTCTGAAGCCGCAGCATCCGAAGTACGGCGGCAAGGACTACCAGTCCTTCCACGATGCCTTCCCGGCGACTTACATGAACTTCCCGGTCATGGGCGCCTGGGTGGTGGTTGAGAATCGGCCCGACGACATCGTCGTGCTGCGCCGCAACCCCTATTACTGGAAGGTGGACGAAGCCGGCAACCAACTGCCCTACCTGGACGAAATGCAGTATCGCCTGTCCACCTGGGCGGACCGCGACGTGCAGGCCGTGGCCGGCACCGGCGACTTCTCGAACCTGGAACAGGCCGAGAATTTCGTCGAAGCCCTGAAGAAAGCCGCCGATCCGGCCTCGCCGGCCAAGCTGGCCTTCGGGCCGCGCACCATCGGCTATACGCTTTTCCCGAACCTGTCCGGCAACGGCTGGGGCGAACCTGATGCGACCGGACAAGCCATCCGCGAGCTGAACCGCAACCTCGACTTCCGCAAGGCCATCACTTACGGCCTTGACCGGCAGCGTCTGGGCGACAGCCTTGTGAAAGGTCCGTTCACAACGATCTATCCGGGCGGGCTTTATGCCGGGACGTCGTACTACGACAAAGACTCGACCGTCTATTATCCGTTCGACAAGGCTTCGGCCCAAGCTGCGCTGACCGCAGCAGGTCTGACGGATACCGATGGCGATAACTTCGTCAACCTGCCGAATGGCGGCGCGGACCTGAACGTCACGCTGCTGACCAACTCCGACTACCAGACTGACAAGAACCTTGCCGAAGGTGTCATCGCCATGATGAGCGACATCGGGGTCAAGGTCACCTTGAACGCGCTGGGCGGCAAGGATCGTAACGCGGCGGCCAACAGCGGCAAGTTCGACTGGATGATCGAGCGGAACGGCACCGAGCTGATCACCGTGGTGCAGAACACCGCCGCTCTGGCGCCGGTCGGTCCGACCACGTCGAACCATCACCGAGCCAATGGCGCGGGCGAGATGGACCTTCTGGACTATGAAACCCAGATGGTGGACACGGTGAACAAGTTCATCGCGACCCGCGATCCGGCCGAACGTCAGGCGCTGATGAAGATCTATCAGAACCTGTACACTGCCAATCTCGACGGTATCGGTCTGACCGCCTACCCAGGTGCACTGATCATCAACAAGCGCTTTGCCAACATTCCGCCGGGCGCGCCGATCTTCATGTACAACTGGGCCGAGGACAACATCATCCGCGAGCGGGTGTTCGTGCCCACCGACAAGCAACTGGCGGGCGCCGAGCTGTTCCCGAACGAGTTGCCCGGCAAGCCGGGTGAAGCTGGCCTGATCAAGGCCAACTGATCCGGGGTTCCTCCCAACTGGCGGACGGGCAAAAGATCGCTCGTCCGCCGGTCCCTCTTCCTGCTCACCTGCCTTTCGGTGCCGCTTGTGACCGCCACGCTGTGTCGGTGACGTCGGACAACCCCTTTCCCCCAAGGTCCGCCATGCTCCGTTTCCTCGCCATCCGGCTTGTCCAGGCGGTCCCCGTGTTGATCGTGATGTCCATCATCACCTTCATCATCATCCAGGCCCCGCCCGGAGATTACGGCGACTTCATCCGCACCAACATGATCGTCCAGGGCCACGCATCGGTGGAAGCCGCCAACGCGGCCGCCGAAGCCTATCGTCAGGACCATGGCCTGAATGATCCGCTGGTCCTGCAATACCTGCACTGGATCTGGGGCATCATCTCGCGCGGCGATTTCGGGCAAAGCTATCTCTACAACAAGCCGGTCTGGGACGTGATCGCGCAGCGCCTGCCCAAGACGATCCTGATCGCGCTGACCTGCCACTTGTTCGCCTCGGTGCTTGGCATCGGCTTCGGCATCATTGCCGCGACCCGGCAATACACCTGGGTGGACACCGCGCTGTCCTTCCTCGCGTTCCTTGGCATGACTGTGCCGCGCTTCCTGTTCGCGCTGATCATCCTCTATGTCCTGGCCTACAAGCTGAACGTTCAGGAAATCGGCTCGTTCTTCTCGACCAGATATGGCGGGCAGGACTGGTGGCTTGGCTTTCTGCACTTCAACTGGGGCAAGCTGGGCAACCTGATCCAGCACATCTGGCCAGTGATCCTGGTCGCCACCGTCGGGGGCCTTGCCTACAACATGCGCGTGATGCGGGCGAACCTTCTGGACACGCTGAACATGCAATATGTGGAAACCGCCCGGGCCAAGGGCCTGTCCGAAAGCGGCGTGATCCTGCGCCATGCCGTGCCCAACGCGCTGCATCCGCTGATCGCCTATCAGGGCGTGGTGCTGCCCTACATGCTGACCGGCGAGATCGAGGTCGCCATCGTCTTCGGCCTCGCCACGATCGGGCCGGCCATTGTGGGGTCCATGGCGATTGGCGATGTGTTCGTCACCGCCTCGCTGCTGCTGGTGCTGGGGGCCACGCTGATCCTGGGCAACATCATCGCCGATCTGCTGCTCGCCGCGCTCGATCCGCGCATTCGCGTCGGGAGGGACTGACATGGCCGCCACCTATGACGGCGAAAGCGCCGACGACCGCATTTCCACCGTATCAGGCCAAAGCCAGGGCTATTTCTCGCTGGTCTGGCGCCGGTTCCGCCGGTCAGTTCCGGGCATGGTCGGGTTGACCCTTGTGGCCTTTTTGATCCTGACCGCGGTTTTTGCCGAGTTCATGGCGCCGATGGACCCAAATGCAGCCACCGCCAGCTTCGCGCCGCCGGACCATATTTCCTTCTTCACCAAGGACGGCTTCACCCTGCGGCCCGTGGCGTTTTCCATCATCGAGGGCGATGCGCTGGACCCGGTCACCTTCCAGCCGATCATGGGCCCCGATCTGGATCATCCAAGGCAACTGGCGCTGTTCGCCAAAGGTGCGCCCTATCTGATGTGGGGCCTGATCCCCTGGGACCGCCACCTGATCGGCGTGGAGGACGGCTCGCCCCTGCACCTTCTGGGCACCGACAAGCTGGGGCGGGACATCCTGTCGCGCGGCGTCTTCGGCTCGCGCCTGTCGCTGATGATATCGCTGGTGTCGATCACCCTGATCACCATTCTGGGCACGCTGCTTGGCATCACGTCGGGCTATATCGGCGGGCGGTTTGACATGTGGTTTCAACGGTTTGTCGAGATCATTCTCGCCTTCCCGCAACTGCCTTTGTATCTGGCGCTGACGACGCTGATCGACCCCAGGGCGCCGTCGTACCAGTTCATTTCCTTCGTGATCCTGGTGATCGTCGGCCTTGGCTGGGCGCAATTGTCGCGAGAGGTGCGCGGCAAGACCATGGCCATGGCGCGCGTCGACTATGTGCGCGCGGCGGTAGCGGTCGGGGCCAGCGACGGGCGGATCGTGACCCGGCACATCCTGCCGAATGTGCTGAGCCATGTGATCGTCTCGGTCACGCTGGGCATCCCGGCGATCATCCTGCTGGAAAGCTTCCTGGGGTTCCTTGGCTTTGCCGTGAAGCCGCCGCTGATTTCCTGGGGGCTGATGCTGCAAGACTGCCAGACCTTCTCGTCACTGGGATCCTATCCGTGGATCCTGTCGCCGGTAGGCTTCGTGCTGCTGGCGGTGTTTGCCTTCAACGCGCTGGGCGATGGCCTGCGCGATGCCGTTGACCCCTATTGAGGTGCCGATTGTGACCAATGATCTGGTAATCGACGCCAAAAATGTCGGGGTCAGCTTCAAAGTGCTGGGCGGCGTGATCGAGGCGGTGCGGGATGTGTCCTTCACGCTGGCCAAGGGCCAGACCATCGCGCTGGTGGGCGAGTCGGGCTCGGGCAAGTCGGTGACGGCGCGCGCGCTGATGCAGCTGCTGTCCAAGCGGGCAATGGTATCGCCCCAGACCGAGATACGGTTCAACAACAAGGATCTGGCCAAAGCCACGCCGACCGAGATGCGCAAGATGCGCGGCAACCGGATGTCGATGATCTTCCAGGAACCGATGTCCTCGCTGAACCCGGTGTACCGCGTCGGCACGCAAATCGCCGAGGTGCTGCGCGTCCACAACAAGATCTCCAAGAAAGCCGCCTGGGCGCGGTCGATCGAACTGCTGCGCGAAGTGCAGATCCCCGACCCCGAGGCCCGGGTGAACCAGTATCCGCACCAGTTGTCCGGCGGCCAGCGCCAGC
>JANLQT010000383.1:0-3371 GCA_031368035.1 Rhodobacterales bacterium
ACGCTCAGCTTCATCGGCTTCGGCATCCAGCCGCCCTCGCCGGACTGGGGCCTGTCGATCTCGGCCAATTACGGGATGATCGGCGGCGGCTTCTGGTGGACGGTGCTGTTCGACAGCCTCGCCATCGCCAGCCTCGTCGTCGGCATCAACCTCGTTGCCGACGGCATCGAAGGCACGCTGAATGACTGACGCGCTGGCCTTCGAAAACCTTGGCGTCGCCTACCGGGTCAAGGGCCGGTTGCGCCAAGTGCTGGACGGCGTCTCGCTGACCATCGCCAAGGGCGAGGCCTATGGCCTTGTCGGCGAAAGCGGCTGCGGCAAATCCACCGCCGCCTTCGCCGCCGTGCGCTATCTGCCGCGCAACGGCGTGGTGAACACGGGCCGCATCCTGATCGACGGGCAGGACATCGGCCAGTTTTCCGGGCCAGATCTGCGCAAACTGCGGCAATTCTCCGTCTCGATGGTCTATCAGGACCCCGGCCGTTCGCTGAACCCGTCGATCCCCATCGGCGCGCAGGTGGCCGAGGTGTTCGAACTCGCCGGCGTGCCCCGCGCCGAACGCCCCGCGCGCGTCGAAGACATCCTCGCCAAGGTCCAGATCAGCGACCCCGGCCTTGTGATGAAGCGCTATCCGCATCAGCTTTCGGGCGGCATGCAGCAGCGTGTCGCCATCGCCATGGCCATCGCCAGCAACCCCACGCTTCTGGTGCTGGACGAACCCACCACCGGTCTTGACGCGACGGTCGAGGCCGAAGTGCTCGACCTGATCGAACACCTGCGCCGAGAACTGTCCACCGCCATCCTGTTCATCAGCCATAACCTCGCCGTCATCGCCCGCACCTGCGACCGCGTCGGCGTCCTGTATGCGGGTCGGATGGTCGAGGAGGCGCACACCGACCAGATCTTCTCCGACCCGCGCCACCCCTATACGGCGGGCCTTTTGCGCTGCTTGCCGCAGGCGGGGCGCAGCAAGGACAAGGGCCTTCTGGCCACGATCCCCGGCTTCCTGCCCGGTCCCGGCAGCAAGATCACCGGCTGCGTCTTCGCCCCGCGCTGCGTCCTCGCCGATGCGACCTGCCGCAGCCAAGACCCGGCGTTTCAGCGCAGCGAGGGCCGGGCGTGTAAATGCTTCTATCCCGACCTCGTGGCCGGTCTGCCCGACACTGTCACCGTCCCCGCCGCGGCCGCAACCGACCGTGTCGCCAAGACAGTCCTAGAAATCTCCTCCCTCGCCAAAAGCTTCGGCAACGGACACCGGCGCCAGCGCGTCCTGCGCGATGTTGGGCTGCAATTGAACGCTGGCGAAACCCTTGGCCTCGTCGGAGAATCCGGCAGCGGCAAGACGACACTCGCCCGCTGCCTCCTCGGCCTGACCGCCCCCGATCCTGGCAGCGAGATCCGGTTCAACGGCCAGCCCCTCGCCGGCACCACCGCTGGTCGAAAGCGAGAGCAAGTCAAGTCTCTGCAGATCGTCTTCCAGAACCCCGATTCCGCGCTAAACCGGTCCCATTCGGTCTACCGGATGCTCTCGCGCACCATCGGCGTGCTTGTCGGCCTGAGTGGCGCCGCTCGCGACGCCAGAGTGAAGGAGCTCGCCAGTGCCGTCCGCCTGACCGAACGCCATCTCTCCGCCGTACCGCGCCAGCTTTCGGGCGGGCTGAAGCAGCGGGTCGCCATCGCCCGCGCCTTTGCCAGCGACCCCGAAGTGCTGATCTGCGATGAGCCGACCTCGGCGCTTGATGTCTCGGTCCAGGCCGCGATCCTGAACCTCCTGGCCGAATTGCAGGCGACCAAGCAGGTCAGCTACATCCTGATTTCCCACGACTTGGGCGTGGTCCGCTATATGTCGGACCGCATCGCCGTCATGTACCTCGGCCAGGTGCTGGAAATCGGCCCGGCCGAGGCCGTGTTCTCCGGCCCGCACCATCCATATACCGCTGCGCTCCTCTCCTCAGCCCCGAGCCTCTCCGAGGCTCTACCCGGCCGAATCCGGCTGACTGGTTCGCTTCCGTCCACGGCCAACCTGCCGAAAGGCTGCGTGTTCCACACCCGCTGTTTGCACAAGATCGAGGGGATTTGCGACCGGGTCTCTCCACCAAAGATCGAATTGCCCCAAGGGCATGTCCTGGCGTGCCATTTGCAAGCCGAACAACTGCCCTGAGGACGGGTTATCAGTCTTGGTGGAAAGGTCAAGCCGAGGCCGCCCCGGCGCTGCCCTCCAGCGGTCAGGGAACCTGAAAGCCGAAACCTCATAGTCGTTGTCGGGTTCTTCCTCGACGGTGGGCGCGATGGAACGGCAACCAGATCAACGTTCGGTCGCTGGGAGTCGTTTCGGTCGGTGAGCGGCAGGCAAGTGCAGTTCATAAGGGCGCTCAGCCAGCGCGCCTCGGTATGTCTACTTGGATAGGCACCGAAAAGTATCTTTCTGCGTCGTGGGCTGAACGACGGCTTTGGGCCGATTGCGTCAGTCAGCCCCCGCGATAGAAAGAGGCGGCAGTTGACGTTGGGACCGTCGCAGTGCCCCAACGCTTCTCCCACTGAACGTTTTGACCGGATTGAGAACATTGGATCGCGCCCTGACTTGGGACCGAAATCCCCGTGATGATGCTGTAGTTTTGTCGGCCATGCTGTAGTAGCTACGAACCCGGAACAAGTTCTCGATACACCACATATCGGACGAACCCGGAACGTCTACACAGCATCTTGCGTAAAATCATAACATGGACGATACTTGCCCGTAATTTCCCTAAGGATTACGGGTCTTTCCATGTCTGTCACTCCGACACTGACGCCCAGAGAGCACGCCTTCGTCGCTGCCTATTTGGAAACCCACAACGCGACCCAAGCCTACATCAAGGCCGGATATTCGCCCAAGGGTGCCAACGCCAACGCGGCCAGATTGATCGCGAAAGACAGCGTAAGCGCCGCCATACAGTCTGGCGAGGCCTCGGCGCAAAAGCGGAACATCAAGACCGTCGATGATGTGGTTGAGCGCCTGTCCCGCATCGCCTTCACCGGAATGTCCAGGTTCACGATGATCAACGCTGATGGCGACATCAAAATGGACACCTCGAACTGCACCCCTGCTGACCTTGTCAACGGCGGAGACAAAACCGGCCACGGGGCGGCGCAAAACCAGGCCAGTGGTGGTGTGCCAAGCGCCATGGCGCGCACGCTCGCCGCATAGCTGGTGCGGGCCATGGCGCTTTGGCCCGGAGGGTCATTCCTGGAGCGGGTGATCAGGTGCTGGGCATGGCCTTGCGGGCACGGCTCTGGCCGAGCCGGTAGCTGTCGCCGTTCATCTCGAGGATGTTGACGTGGTGCGTCAGCCGATCGAGCAGTGCGCCGGTAAGCCGCTCGGTGCCGAAGGT
>JANLQT010000389.1:0-2614 GCA_031368035.1 Rhodobacterales bacterium
GGCCTCGTTGATGGCACATGACAAGGCGCTGCATCATCCGGACCATGTGGCGATCTATGGCGACTGGCAGGGCTTCATGCCGGATGTGTGGTGGTCGCAACCGTAAGATGGGTGATTCACCCATCCCCGTTTTGGATGAAACCAAGATGGGTGAATCACCCATCCTACGGTTGCGACCACCACACATCCGGCATGAAGCCCTGCCAGTCGCCATAGATCGCCACATGGTCCGGATGATGCAGCGCCTTGTCATGTGCCATCAACGAGGCCTTGGTGTACCACATCGGGATCACATAGCGCCCCGTGGTCAGCACCCGGTCCAGCGCATGCACGGCGGTGACGAAATCAGCGCGGTCGGTCGAGGACAGCATCGCTGTAATCATCGCCTCGGCCGCGGGCTGGTTCATCCCCATCCAGTTGCGCGTGCCGGGGGTTTCGATGCCGCCCGCGCCCCAATACAGCGTCTGTTCGTTGCCGGGCGACAGCGACAGCGACCGCGTGTAATGCGTCATGTCGAAGTCATAAGCCGTGGTGCGTTCCTTGTATTGGGCGGCGTCCACCGTGGCGATGCGGGCGTCGATGCCGAGCTTCTTCAGACTTTCGACAAAGATGTTGGCGGCGGCGATGTAATCTTCCTCGCCGTTCACCAGCAGGATTTCAAAGCTGAACGGCGTGCCGGCGGGGTCTTTCAGCACCCCGTCCTGCACGCTCCAGCCGGCCTCGGCCAACAGATCGGCCGCCTTGCGGATACCGGCGCGGTTCGCCTCGGACCCGTCCGAGACCGGCAGCGCATAACCTTCCAGCGCGCCGGGCACGAGGCTGTCCTTGAACGGCGCCAGCAGGGCGGCCTCGGTCTCGGGCGCGGGGGCAGTGATGTCGGCACCGAGCTCCGAGTTGCCGAAATAGCTGGTGATGCGCGGATAGGCGCTGTCGTTCAGCGTGGCGTTGACGAGTTCAAAGTTGAACGCCTGGATCAGCGCCTCGCGCACGCGCCAGTCTGCGAAGATCGGCTTGCGGGTGTTCATGACCAGTCCGTCGATGCCCGAGGGCCGCTGGTGCGGGATTTTCTCTTGCACCACATCGCCCGAGGTCACGGCCGGGAAGTCGTAATTCTTCAGCCATTTCACCGCGTTGCTTTCGCGGTACATGTCGGTCTCACCGGCCTTGAAGGCTTCAAACACCACGGTGCCAGTGCCGAAATAGTCGTATTTGATCTCGTCAAAGTTCCACAGACCCTTGTTGAAGGCCAGATCCTTGCCCCACCAGTCCGGGTTGCGCTTGAAGGACAAAGTGGTGCCGGGTTCGGCCTTGTCCACAAGGTAGGGGCCGGAACCGATCACCGGGTCCAGCGACGAGACGGTGAAATCCTTGCCCTCCCATTGCGCCTTTTCCAGAATCGGGCGCAGGCCCAGGATCAGCGGCATTTCGCGGTCCACTTCCGTGAACGTGAAACGCACCGACAAGGGGCCGGTCTGTTCGGCCTTGGCGATCTTCTTCCAGGCGGCGGCATAGCGGGGCGAGCCTTGGGTGCCCAGCGTCTCGAACGACCACAGCACGTCTTCCACCGTCACCGGCTTGCCGTTTGAAAACTTCGCCTCGGGGCGCAGGGTGAATTCGACGAAGGTGCGCGCGTCATCGGTGTCGATGGTCGCGGCCAGCAGGCCATACAGCGTGAAGGGTTCATCATAACTGCGGCCCATCAGCGTCTCGACCGTCAGGCTGGACACGGCAGAGGGCGCGCTGCCCTTGGTGATGAACGGGTTGAGCGAATCGAAGGTCCCCGCCTCGCCGAACACCACCCGGCCGCCCTTGGGCGCATCGGGGTTGGCCTGCGGCAGATGGGCGAAATCCGCAGGCAGGGCCGGGGCGCCATACATCGCAATGCCATAGCTGGGTTCCGCCTGCGCGGGACTGGAGAGAATCAGCCCGGTCAGCGCCGCAGCCAACACGAGCCTTGTCGTCGAAAACATTGGTTTCATTTCAGGAACAATCCCCGCAGGTCCATTTTTCTTGAGGGTAAGACTAGCCATGCTTGCCCGCCAGATCAAACTTTTAGCTTGGAGTCTTCGCAAGCACAGCGTATAAAGACCCTACTGCTCGATAGGTTTCTTGCCTGTATGAAACCTGCCTCAATACCTTGACGCCGGCCTCGCGCCGGCGTTTTTTTGGCGTCGGGCGGTTCCATTCGCACCTGCGGCATGTATCCTGCTGCAAACGCAAAGGGAGGCTTCGATGCTCAAAGGCAAACGTGCCATCGTCACCGGGTCGAACTCGGGCATCGGGTTGGGGGTGGCGGTGGAACTGGCCCGCGCCGGGGCGGATGTGGTGCTGAACAGCTTCACCGACCGGCCCGAGGATCACGATCTGGCGGCCTCGCTTGCTGCCGCGCATGGCACGCGCGTCAGCTATATTGCGGCGGATATGTCGAAGGGCGAGGACTGCCGTGGGCTGATCGAAAAGGCCGGGGGCTGCGACATTCTGGTGAACAACGCCGGCATTCAATACGTCGCCCCGATCGAGGAATTTCCGACCGAAAAGTGGAACCAGATCCTTGCCATCAACCTGTCGAGCGCCTTTCACACCACGGCGGCCGCCTTGCCGGGGATGAAGGCAC
>JANLQT010000400.1:0-5248 GCA_031368035.1 Rhodobacterales bacterium
GCCGATCTGACCGCCTTCCTGACCGCGCTCTTGTGATTTCATGGAAGCCCCAAATATCCCCGCCGGAGGCTCTCAGCCCCGGCCTAAAATCCTGACGCTTCGTAAAATCGAAATCGCAACTCCCTGATTTCATGGACGCCGATTTTTGTCCACGCGTGGACAAATCGCCGCGCCCCCCTTCGCTTTCCCCGCGCCCAAGTCTAACCTGCCCCAAAGGAGGCCTCGATGCGCGAGACGACCGACATCCTGATCTCTGGCGGCGGCGTCGCCGGCCTGACCGCCGCTGCGGCGTTCGGCTCGCAAGGTTTCCGGGTGATCGTGGTGGACCCAACCCCGCCCGTCACCACCGAGACCGACACCGGCGCCGATCTTCGCACCACCGCCTTCCTGCAACCTTCCATCGCGGTGCTGCAAACCGCCGGGCTCTGGTCCCGCCTTGAACCCTTCGCCGCCCCGCTCTGGACCATGCGGATCATCGACGCCGGCGGGCCGGAACCCGAACCGCGTCTCGTCAAGGACTTCCGCGCCGACGAAATCTCCGCGCAGCCCTTCGGCTGGAACCTGCCCAACTGGCTCCTCCGCCGCGAGATGGTCGCGCGGCTGACCGAGCTTCCGAACGTCAGCTTCCGCCCCGGCCTCTCGACCACCGCCCTCGTCACCCGCGACGCCGAGGCGATCGTGACCCTGTCAGACGGCACCCGCATCAGCGCGCGCCTCGCCATTGCCGCCGATGGCCGCGCCTCGACGCTGCGCACGGCCGCCGGCATCCCGGTCCGCACCCTGACCTACGGCCAGAAGGCCCTCGCCTTTGCAGTCACCCACCCCCTGCCGCACCAGAATGTCTCGACCGAGGTCCACCGCTCTGGTGGCCCCTTCACCCTCGTCCCCTTGCCTGACCGCGGCGGCACCCCCGCCTCCGCCGTGGTCTGGATGGAACGTGGCCCTGAAATCACCCGCCTTGCCGCCCTGCCGACCGAGACGTTCGAGGCGGAAATGACCTCCCGCTCGGCCGGCATCCTCGGCCCCCTGACCCTCGCCTCGCGCCGCACTGTCTGGCCGATCATCACGCAAGTCGCCGCCCGCCTGCATGGCCAGCGCCTCGCCTTGATGGCCGAGGCCGCGCATGTCATGCCCCCGATCGGCGCCCAAGGGCTGAACATGTCCCTCGCCGACCTCTCCGCTCTGCTCGATCTCGCTGTCGCCCATCCTGCCGATCTCGGCAGCCCCGAGATGCTCGCCGCCTACCACCGCCAGCGGCATTGCGAGATCGAGGCCCGCCTCGCCGGCATCGACCTTCTCAACCGCGCCTCGATGCAAGGCGCGCCGTTGCTGCGCGACGCCCGTGCCGCTGCCCTGAGCGCCCTTTACGCGCTGGAACCCGTCCGCAAAACCCTGATGAAGGCGGGCCTCGGCGTCCGGTAGGATGGGTGTTGCGCCCATCACGCGAACAAATGATGGGAGCAACACCCATCCTACCCATCACCCATTCCCTATAAGACTAAGCGCCTCCGCCGCGATCTGCCGCTCTTCCTCGGCAGGCACCACCTGCACCGGCACATCGCCCAGAAACTTCAGCCCCGCCGTGATCCGCCGGCGTATCCAAGCATCATTCTCGCCGATCCCGCCGGTGAAGGCCAATCCGTCCAGCCCCCCCATCGCCGCCACCATCGAGCCTGCGTGCCGCACCGCCCAGTACGCGAAATGCTCCAGCGCGAAGGCCGCCGCATCAGTCCCCGCCGCATGCAAGGCCCGCAGGTCCGACGCGCCGCCCAGCCCCAAAAGCCCAGCCTCCCGGTTCAGAATGCGCGAGGCGCCCTCCACCCCGTGCACCTCCGCCAGCCGCAGCACCGCATTGCCGTCGATATCGCCCGCCCGCGTGCCCATCGTCAGCCCCGACAGCGGCGAATAGCCCATGGTCGTGGCGACCGACTGCCCGTCCAGAATGGCGCACAAGGACGCCCCGTTCCCCAGATGCAGCGCCAGCAGCCGGCGCGGCAAGGCGCCCTGCGCCCGCAGCTTGCGCACCAGACTGGCATAGGAAATGCCGTGAAACCCGTACCGGCGCAGCCCCAGATCCTCCGCCGCGCGCGGCAAGGCATAGCGGGCGGCCACTTCCGGCATCGTGGTGTGAAAGGCCGTATCAAAGCTGACATATTGCGCCAGATCCGCCCTCAGCGAGGCCAGCGCCCGTATCCCCATCAGATTGGCCGGGTTGTGCAGCGGGGCCAGCGGCAAACAGGCCTCGATCCCCGCCAGAACCGCCTCCGAAATCCGCGCCGGTCGCACGAAGGCCTTGCCCCCATGCACCACCCTATGCGCCGCAGCCGCCAGATCGCCCACCGCGACGCCCATCTCGGCCAGCCCCACCTGCAAGGCCTCCAGATGATCCGCCGCCCCGCCCGTTCCGATCCGCTCGGACCGCGCCACCGCCAGTTGCTGCAAGTCTTTGTCAAACACCGCCAGTTTCAGCGACGACGATCCGGCATTGACCACAAGCAGCTTCATAGCACCGCCTTCACCAGTCCAAGCACCGCCAGAATGGCAAGAAGCACGATGGCAAAGCGCCGGAAATCTTGTGGATCGGTGGACAGGAAATGCCGGCTGCCCAGAAACACCCCGACAAACACCAGCGGCAGGCACCAAAGCCCCGCCCAAAGCGTGTCCCAGCTTACCATGCCATTCCACCAATACATCGGCCCGGAATACAGATCGAGGATCGGGAAATACGCCACCAGAGTCGCCCGGAACACCGCGGCCGGCATGGTTTGCGCTGCAAAGAACGCCGCCACCGGCAGGCCCGCCATACCCGGCGCATTGGCAATGCCGGACACCACCCCCGCAGCCACTGTCCCCCTGGTTCCAACCGGCCCCTTGAAGGTCCAGCCGCGCAATAGGACCAGACACATCACCAGAATGTAG
Source organism: Rhodobacterales bacterium (assembly GCA_031368035.1). Taxonomy (GTDB): domain Bacteria; phylum Pseudomonadota; class Alphaproteobacteria; order Rhodobacterales; family Rhodobacteraceae; genus Stagnihabitans. Next base: position 2,920 of record JANLQT010000400.1, read on the forward strand.
CCCGAAATCACCGCCCGCGCCGCATCGGCCGAGATCGAGGTCAGCGCCCACAGCCCCAGCGGCAACCCCACCACCGCCCCCGCCAGCAGCGCGCCGACGCGGCGCCAATCCACATCCGGCCCGACATTCTGCCACTGCATCGCGGTCATCACGACCTCGCAGATCAGCACCACAGCGACGAAATTCAGCGGGTTCATCACCAGCCCCGAAGCCGCGATGACCAGCGCCGAGAACCCGAACCCCGAATAGCCCCGCACAAACGCCGCGATCAGCACCACAAGGCCCATGAAAGCTGCGACGCCGATGCTGGCGTCAAAGGGCAGCGTCACGGGCGCATCCCGCGCGCCAGCCGCCCCTCGATATCGTCGATCACCCAGTCGATATCGGCCACCGTGTCGATCACATAATGCGCCCCGGTCCGCCGTTGCTCGGCATAGGCGGCGGCCTTCATCCGCGCGAACTCCTCCGGCGCCAGCGCCGCCGTTTCCGCCGGCGTCAGCCCGAACACATTGCCCGTCAGCGCCACCGCCACGGTCCAGGTGCCCGCGTTCAGCCCCTCGTGGATGCCAACGCCGGTGTCATCCACCTTCACCACGCGCCAGGCCGGCCAGACCCCCAGATCCAGAAACGTCTTGTACATCATCATCGCCGAGGGCCGCCCCTCGGCCAGATCGCCCGCACAGGTCAGACTGTCCGGTGTGTAACCCTGTTTGGCCGCCAAAGGCAGCACCCGCGCCATGATCGACCGCGTGTACCCAGTGGTCGAGCCGATCTTCAGCCCCCGCGCCCGCAGCCGCTCCACCGCCGGCACCGCGCCTTCGATCATCGTGCAGTAATCGGCCACGGCTTCCTCGTTCATCGGCACAAAGACCGCATAGACCCGGTCGATCGCCGCTTCATCCGGCAACGCCCCTTGCGCCGCCTTCCAGGCCGCCGCAATCCGAGGCTGCGCCATCAGCGTCTTGATGTGGTCGCGCTTGGCCATGCCCATCGGCCCGCGCGCCTCAGCGATGGTAATCTCGACCCCGAACTGCATGAAGGTCTTGACGAAAACCCCCATCGGTGCCAGCGAGCCGTGGTCGATCACCGTCCCCGCCCAGTCAAACACCGCCGCTTTCAATTCGCCCATGGTTTTCAAGCCCTTCCGAACATCTCTTCAATGGTTTCCTCGCCGATGGCGAAACTGGTCGACGCCCCGGTGCCGCTGGTGACAATGACCAGCCGCGTTTGCTCGTCGATGACTTCCCGCGTCATCAGCCGGTCCGGAGCCGTGGCATAAGTGCCGCTCCACCGCTCGGTCACTTCCGCGCCGGCCAAGTTCAGCACCGCATGCATCTCTTCCAGGATCAGTGCATCCACTTCCGCGCGCTGGAAGGGCGAGGGCGACCATTCGTAATGATGGCTGTCCCCCACGATCAACCCGCCATCGGCGCCCTGCACCACGATCAGGTGGATGCCTTCGGCCAAAGTGCGCGGCTGTTCGCGCTGAAGTCGCGCAATGATCGGCCCCGCCTCTGGCAGCTCCGAATAGCCCAGATATCGCACCAGACTCTGGTCCGACATCACTGACCCCGGCAGCTTGAACGGGCCTTTCGGCATCACTTTCATCATGTGCAGCCGGCAGCGCGAGATGTTAAGCGCCGCGATCCGCTCGGGATACAACGTCAGCATGTCATCGCCCGGACAAACCGCCACAAACCGAGCCTCAACCACGCCGCCGGTGGTCAAAACCCGCCCCGGCTCCACCGCCTTCACCAGCACCTTCCGCCGGAACTCCACCCCCTGCGAGCCCAGCCAGGCCGCCAGCTTCGGAATCGCAAACCGGCTTTCCACGCGCCGTTCGTGGGGCGACCACAGCGCGCCCTGGATCGGATTGCCCGAGAGGATCGCCCCATGTTCCGCCCGGGTCTGATCCGCCGTCAGGATGCGGCAATCGCGGCCCATGTCGTGCCGGTGAAATGCCTCCAGACAGTCCATCGCCTCGGGCCGCTGCGCGATCACCAGCAGGCCCTGATGTTCGATCGGAATCCCAGCCTTGGGCGCCACTTCCGCCCAGACGTCGCGCGAGCGCATAGCCCGCCGCCAGCAATCCCCGTCCTGTTGCCCCGTCACCGTGACAAACCCGAAATTGCGAACCGAGGCCCCAATCGCCTCCGCCTCGCGGTCGATGACGACGACCTTAAGCCCGCGCCGCAGCCCGGCCAAAGCATGGGCGAGCCCGCAAATCCCGGCCCCGACAACGGCAAGATCGTAGCGCATCCTACACCTGCTGCGGTTTCATGTCGGCTTTCGAAATCCCCGCCACCTCGACCGGCTTTTTCATCGCATC
>JANLQT010000444.1:0-4110 GCA_031368035.1 Rhodobacterales bacterium
CAGGTTGCCCGCCAGCCAGAACCGGATTTCCTCTTCGGACGGGTCCGGGTTGCGCTCCAGCAGCGTCTTGGAGGCCACCAGGATCCCCGGCGTGCAGATGCCGCATTGCAGCGCGGCATGGTCGATGAAGGCCTGCTGCAAAGGGTGAAGCGTCGGGCCGTCAGCGAGGCCCTCGATCGTGCCGATCTCGGCGCCTTCGGCCTCGGCCCCCAGCACCAGACACGAACACACGATCCGCCCGTTCATGGTGACAGTGCAAGCGCCGCAATCGCCGGTGCCGCAGCCCTCTTTGGAGCCCATCAGGTTCAGCTTGTAGCGCAGCACGTCCAACAGCGTCTCACCGGGGTCGGTCAGGAACTGGACGGCGTCACCGTTGACGGTGGAAGAAACGGAGGTGGCGGTCATTTCATGGCTCTCGAATATGCGATCTTCGCGGCGCGGCGGGCGAGAACGCCGGCCACTTCGGTGCGGAATTCCACCGTGCCGCGCTTGTCGGAGATGGGTTTGCAGGCGGCCTCGGCGGCTTTGGCCAGACGCGCCAACGCGGCGTCGTCCAGCTTCGATCCGATGATGGCGGCAGCGGCGGATTCCACCAGCAGCACCACTGGCGCGACGGCGCCAAGGGCGACGCGGGCGGCGGTGATGGTGCCAGCGGCGTCCAGCACCAGGCTGATCCCGGCGGAGCAGACCGCAATGTCCATTTCGGTGCGCGGAATGAAGCGCAGATAGGCGTCGCCGCCATGGGCGGGCCGCGCGGGCAGCAGGATCGAGGCGACGAATTCGCCCTTGGTCAGGCTGGTCTTGCCCGGACCGGTTGCCACGTCCAGCACCGGCACATCCCGCATCCCCTTTGGCCCGGAAATCCGCGCCATGGCTCCCGCAGCAACCAGCGCCGGCACGGAATCCCCGGCAGGCGAGGCGTTGCACAGGTTGCCCGCGATGGTCGCGCGGCCCTGCACCTGGGTTGATCCGATCAGGCTGGCGGCTTCCACCACGCCCGGCCAGGCGGCGACCAGCGCCTTGTCCTCGCCCAATGCCTGATTGGGCACCGCGGCGCCGATGCGGAACCCGCCCGCTTCGCGCGCGATAACCGCCGCGCCGGGCAGATGCTTGATATCGACGATCAGGTCCGGCTCGATCATCCCGGCCTTCAGTTGCACGAGAAGGTCGGTGCCTCCGGCCATGACCCGAGCCAGTCCTTGCTCCGCAGCCAACAGCCGCGACGCCTCGGCCGGGGTTTCCGGTCTTGCGTAACGCATGTCAGTTCTCATCCCTGTGGTTATGCCGCCGGGGCCACCGGCAGATATCATTGGCAGATATGATTAAAGTGTCGCGGCAAAGCGGGTCCTCGTCCAGACCTAATGCGATATGTTTTACAGGACATAACGCATGTCGCAGCGTCAAGACAGTTGCGCCCCGGACAAGCCGGGGCGCAACTGTCTGATGACCTGTGACGGCTTCAGGCGCGGCATCGGCGGCAAAGATCAACCGCAGAAAGCCCGCATCCGGATCGGCCAGCGTGCAGACCAGATCGACGCAGCGCCCGACCACATCGGACAGAAGGCGCAGATAGGTTTCGCCGTCGGGGAAACGCCGGGTCTGAAGCTGACCAACCTCCCATCCACTACAGTTGGCCAGACTGGCGGCGAACTTCTCATTGCCCGGAAGGGGGAAGATCATGTGGTCGCAGTTCATCATGGTCGTGTTTTCTCTGGCCAAATGCGCCTTGTCCGCGCCGCCGGAAGGTGAGTGTCCGGCGGGCGGCAAGATTGCGTCATTTGCCCCCGACGCCCCGCGCGATGAAATTGTGGATCAAGCCGAACGTGACGGCGATGTACCAGGCGTAAATGACCACCCAGAACAGGCCGACGAAGAAACTAGGCCAAGTGATCCAAGTGAAGCCCGGAAACAGCATCGGATACATTTGCGCAAGTCCGTGCGGCGAAATCAAGATGCCGAGCAGTGTGCACAGCATGTAGGTGAAGACGAAGAACGTGGTGAGCGACACGCCAAACGGAACGATTGCGATGGGTGATTGGGTGTTCATGAAAGTCTCCTTGCTTGCAAATTCCAGCACCGCTGCAAGGCGGTCCTTCAGCTCGAGGAAAGAACCTGCCGGACCACCAGATGCGTCTGTTCAGACGACCAACCCGCATTCATCGGGTCGACCATTTGAACAGACGCATCTGGTGGCGATTCATTACAGGCGGCGTCGGCCACTTTCAGGCAAACAACTCGGGGCATTCGCGGGCTCTGTTGCACAAATCAGGCTAAGGTCGAGTTTCCCGTTACGCTTGACGGAGTCATCCTATGCGCTGCGGGATCGGGGTTCCGCGCGCCGTGAAGCGGTTCAGGATCACCGGGCGGATTTGGAGCTCGGCAACCTGGCGGTCGAAGTCGCGTGGGCGGACCCGTTCGCCGAGTAGCTTGAAGCAGTGCATCTTGGTTTCGACCAGGCTACGCTGGTGGTAGCCGCTCCATCGTCGCCAGATCGTCCGGCCAAGGCGGCAGGTGGTGCGGAGAATGTCGTTGCGGGCTTGGGCACCGGGCGTATCCTCTTGCCAGGGTCGCCCGTTGCGGCGGGTTGGAATGACGGCGATGGCACCTCGCCCGGCGATGGCTTCATGCCAGGCCCGTGTGACATAGGCGCCGTCTGCACTGACCTTGCCGATGGGCTGGTCACTGGCGATCTGCTCCAGCAACTCGGGCAGCATGGGCGCGTCCATTGCCCGGCAGTGGTTTGTCTTCAAACCACGAGAGGGGCCGACACCCGCCCCGGTCACTTCGATTACGCGGATTTCCAACGTTTCCGCGTCAATTCCAAGGTGAACCTTGCGCCATAGCCGTGGCTTCGACGGTCCGTGTTTCTTGGCGCACCATTCGCCGCAGCCTTCCGCTTTGATCCCCCTCGCCGGTTCGCTCGAACCGGTGGCGCTTACCGGCTCGATGTCGATCAAAAGGTGCAGCGCGCCCGTGCCGGGACGATGGGCAATGGCCACAGCCAAGCCCTTCTGGCGGCGGCAAAGCGTGCTGTAATCCGGCACCGGCCAGTCGAGGCCAGCCAGCGCCAGCAGGCTCGTCACCATCCCCGTCACTTGGCGCAACGGCAGGCCGAACAGCGCCCGCAGCGTCAGGCAGGTCTGGATCGCAGCATCGGAAAACACAGCCTGACGCCCGCGCTTGCCGGTCGGCGTGGCCAGCCACTGCGTCGCGGGATCAAACCAGATCAACAGCGAACCTCGCTGCTTGAGTGCCGTGTTGCAGGCGCGCCAGTTCGTCGTGCTATAGGTCGGAGGTATGGGCTTGCTCATCCCCCCAAACTAACAGACCGGATTCACAGAGGAAATCCTGTCAGATTTGTGCAACAAAGCCCAACTCGTGGCCCGATGGCGGGATTACGCCGTTCCGGTCGGAAAAGAACATCAACTGGGAAGGCGGCTGGCGCGTGCCGGCGTTCCTGCGCTGGCCCAAGCACATTCCGGCGGGGTCCGTCGTCAACGGCATCGTCTCGCATCAGGAGATTCTGCCGACGCTGCTGGCAGCGGCGGGGGATGACAAGATCAAGGAAAAACTGCTGGACTGGCACAAGATCGGCGAGATGACCTACAAGATGCATATCGACGGCTTCAACATGCTGCCCTATCTGGCCGGCAAAGTTGACGAAAGCCCGCGCAAATCCTTCGTCTACATGAGCGACGACGGCGATGTGATCGCGATCCGGATCGGCGATTGCAAATGCGTTCTGGCCGAACAGCGCGCCACCCGGTTGATGTGCTGGGTCGAGCCGTTCGTGAAGTTGCGCGCGCCGAAACTGTTCAACCTGCGCCGCGATCCGTTTGAACGGGCCGATGACAGCTCTAACACTTATTGGGATTGGTATCTCAGCGACGCCTATGTGCTGTATGGCATGCAGGACGTGGTTGCCGCGATGATCCCGAGTTTCGTGGCCTTCCCGCCGCGCCAGAAGCCGGCCTCGTTCAAGCTGGATTCGGTGCTGGTCGGACTTCAGGAAGCCAGCGGCGGCTGCAACCACTAAGCTTGGAGCCACCGGCGAAATCGGGGGCGGCGGCACAGGGCCGCCGCCCCTTTTTGTAACGCGGCCCGATCGGG
>JANLQT010000150.1:0-1788 GCA_031368035.1 Rhodobacterales bacterium
GAACCTTCCGGTAAAGTTCCACGGTATAAATCTCCAAGCCCTCCCTGCGACCGCAAGAAGAACAAAGTGGCCGACTTTTACGCCGCCAGCAGCAGGCCTATCCCGCCGCTACTGTGGCCGACTTTTGCACCGCCGTTCTCAGGGTTTGACGGCGCGATCAATTTCGACACGTTCCGCGATGCCTCGGGCCTTGGGTCGGTGGCGGTCCGCTGCGTGCGGCGGATGCTGAAGATTGCCCGACTGGCTTTGGCTGAAAGGGCCGCAGAAATCAGAACTTTAAATGCAATCATGAAACCGTGTTGAAAGGGAGGAGATCCAACGCAACCCCTTCTCAAGGGGGCGCTGACCATTGGTCTGGCGCAGGCGTAAGACATTTCACCCGCTGGATGTGACGCGCCCGATCTGCAACTTTTCCGGCGGCAACCAGCACAAGGCCATTAGCGGCCGCTGGCTGGCGAACGGCACCGGGATCTTCCCGTTCGATGAACCCACGCCGGGCATCGACGTCGGGGCCAAAGCCGAAATCCAAGACCTGACCTGGCGCCTCGCCTCTGAAGGCAAGGGCGCCCTTTCGTCTCGTCCGAACTGCCCGAAGTGATCCGCCTCAACGACCGGGTGCTGGTGATGCGCGAGGGTCAGATCAGCGCCACGCTGGGCGCAGGCGAGATCACCGAGGCCGCCATCGCCCGCGACGCCATTCCTTCCGCCTGAGGAGGACGCAGGTCATCGCCTCGGCCGCCGAGATAATCCTGATCGGCCGTCTCGGCGCGGCCGAGCCGACGATGGGCACGCTGTGAGAGCTGGGTGCCATCGCGGTCTTAGCCATCGGCGGCACCTCGCTGATGGGCGGGCGCGGGTCGAGCGTCGGCCCCCTGATCGGCTGCATCATTCTTGGCACCCTGCGCAACGACCTGACCCTTCTGAACGTTCAAGCCTTCTACCAACTGCTTGCCACCGGTATCATCTTCGTCGCGATGCTGATCGATAAAGCCACCAGTGGAAAATAGGGCGACGCGTGGGAAACAGGGGGACGTATGGGCGATCCGAAGGCCGTGGGCGCACAGATCCGGATGAAACTGCCAAGCCTGACACCGCTGGAAGGCATGCTCGCGGCGGATATTCTGGCGCGCAAGGACATCGACGAGGCCATGTCGCTGCGCGAAGTGGCCCTGCGGTCCGGCGTGTCGGATGCGATGGCGGTCAAGGTCGCCAAGATGCTGGGGTTTGCGGGCTTTCGCGAGTTTCGGCAGGGGCTGGTGAGCTACTATCGGTTCGATACCGCCGCGCTGCATTCGGAAATCTCGGAGGATGATTCCACCAGTGAGATCGTGCAGAAGGTGTTTCGAACCGCCATGCAGGCCGTCGAGGAAACCTTTGCCATTCTGGATCTGGCGGCGTTTGATCGGGAGGTGGACTATCTGCACCACGCGCGGCAGCGGGACTTTTGCGGTCTTGGCGGGTCGGCACAGATCGCCCGCGACGTGGCCCACAAGTTCCTGCGCATCGGCATCCGCGTCTCGGTGTTTGACGATGCGCCTTTGATGATGATGTCGGCGGCCCTGCGGGGGCCGGATGACGTGGAGTTGGCGTTTTCCCATTCCGGCACGACCTCGGCGGTGATCGATGCCGTGGAATTGGCCCGGCGCAACGGCGCGCGGGTCATCGCGGTCACCAACCATGCCGAAAGCCCGCTGGCCGGGCTGGTCGATGTGGTTTTGTGCTCGACCGCGCAGAACTCGCCGCTGCTGGGGGAAAACGCCACGGCGCGGAGTGCGCAGTTGACCCTGC
>JANLQT010000469.1:0-5275 GCA_031368035.1 Rhodobacterales bacterium
GTCCATCAGATCGCCCGGATTGGGTGCCACGTCCCCCATGTCCGCGCAGTTCGCCAGATCGAACGGCGCCACCCAGGTCGCGCCGTTCTGGCTGCGGATCATCGTGGACAGATCGCGCAGCTGCCTTGGCCCGTGCCTTGGCCCCGGCCGGTTGGTGGTGCCGCCATCCCAGGGCGCGCCGATCAGGCCGATTTCCACCTCGCCAAAGCGCGCGTGGTCAAAGGGCACATGCGGCAGGCGCATGAAGGTGGGAATGCCGGCGAATCGCGGCAGATCAAGACCCGAGACGGGCTGGAAATAGGCGCGATCCGGGCTCATGAAGGCCTCCATGCTGCAAGCACCCAGGAAAGGGTCCGCTGCCAGACAACCATCGCCAGCGTCGCTGCGCTGGTTCAACTGCGACATGGCCAAGCGCGAAATCGCGCCCGCGCGGGCCAGCCTTACGCGAAACCCTTGACCATGTCGCCGCTTCGGGTGCTTATCGCTGGCTAAACCGTCGCAGGAATTCCGCCCATGTTCAGCAAGACCGCCGATCCGACCTCTGCACCGCCCGCCACCGGCGCGCTGCGCACCTCCAACGCCAAATCGGTGCTGGCGCAGGATCTGCGCATCACCGGCGAGATCACCTCGTCAGGCTCCATCGAGATCCTGGGCGAGGTGGACGGCACCATCCATGCGCGCGGGCTGACCGTCGGCCCCGAAGGCCGGGTGTCCGGCACCGTCTCGGCCGAAGTGGTCGAGATCAAGGGCAAGCTGGAGGGCAAGGTCGCAAGCCAAAGCTTTACCCTGCGCGCGGCCGCCGAAGTGGTGGCGGAAGTGACCTATACCACGCTGGTCATCGAAAGTGGCGCCTCGATCGAAGGCAAGTTCGCGCTCAACAAGGTCTGAGCCGCGCCTTTTGCCGGCGCCCCGGGGGTTTCACACCCCCGGACCCCCGTGGAGGTATTTGGACCACAATGATGATGGGGTAGGAGGCACCGATATCTGACACTCTGGTGATCCGTTCAGACGAGCGAACCATTGCCATCCTGACATTGAACGCGCCCGCAAGTCTGAACGCGCTGAGCACGCCGATGCTTCTGGCGCTGGACGCGGCGCTGGACGGGATCGGTGAGGAGGTGCGTGTGGTCATCCTGCGCGGCGGGGCGCGGGCGTTTTCCGCCGGGCATGACCTGCGCGAGATCCAATCGCACCGCAGCGATTCCGATGGCGGCGCGGCAGCCTATCAGGCGCTGTTCGACCTTTGCGCGGGCGTGATGCAGAAGCTTGTCGCCCTGCCCCAGCCCGTCATCGCCGAGGTGCGCGGGGTTGCCACGGCGGCGGGGTGCCAATTGGCCGCCTCGTGCGATCTGGTCATGGCCGCCGACACCGCCCGCTTCGGCGTCAACGGCATCAACATCGGCCTGTTCTGTTCCACTCCGATGGTCGCCCTGACCCGCAAGATCGCCCCCTCTGCCGCCCTTGAACACCTGCTCACCGGCGAGATGATCCCCGCCCCCCGCGCCCGCGAGCTTGGCCTTGTGACCCGCACCGCGCCCGAGGCCGAACTGCAGGAAGCGACCCTTGCGCTGGCCCGCCAGATCGCCGGCAAACTGCCCGTCGCCGTGCGGCATGGCAAACAGGCCTTCCGCGCCGCCGTTGGCCTGCCCCTGCCCGAGGCCTATCAGGCTGCGGGCGAGGTCATGTGTGCCAACATGATGGAGCCGGAAACCGCCGAAGGCATCCAGGCCTTCCTTGAAAAGCGCAAACCTGACTGGGCCTAACCCTCTGGCGTCCGACGCCGCAGCATCGCCAGCGCAAGGCCGAAGGCAAAGACCGACAGCACCAGCAGTGCCGCGTAAATCCCCGCCGGCCCCCAGCCCGCCAGAAGCTGCGCGCCCAGGCTTGGTGCCAAAGCGCTCGCCAGCAGCGGCCCGATCGCCGCGACGCCCGAAATCCCGCCGAATCCGCGCCGCCCCAGCACATCCACCAGCAGCATCGGCCGCATGATCGACATCAGCCCCATGCCGCCGCCCTGCACCGCCACCACCGCGAACACCAGCATCGGCGCCGCGCCCGCCGCGATCAGCAGCAGCGCCGCCAGCACCACCAGCGCCAGCGCGCCTTGCGTGACCGCCGCATTGCGCAGCCGCGCCCCGCCGCGAAACAGCACCAGCCGCCCGGCGAGTTGCGCTGGCCCCAGACAGGCCGCCGCCAGCGTTGCCGTCGTCGCCGACACGCCCCGGTCGTGAAACAACAGCAATATGAACGTCAACAGCAGCCCGTGATTCAGCCAGGCCGCCGAGAAGATCGCCGCGATCCCCCAGAACGCCGGCCGCCGCAGTGCCGCCTTCAGGGCCGAGCCGTTCTCCCCCGCTTCCACCGCCGGACCCGGCACCGTATCTGGCCCCAGCCGCCGCACCGCCAGCAGATACAGCGGCAGCGTGCCCAGCAGCGTCAGCGCGGCAAAGCCGAAATAGGCGTTCTGCCCGCCAAACGTGACCCCCAGCCAGTGCCCCAGCGGAAAGGTCATCGTTCCTGACAGCCCCGCCACCATCGTCACCCGGGTGATCGCCGGCCGCGCCTCGGCCCCCAGCCGCCGCGTCAGCAGCGAGAACACGGTTTCATACACCGCCCCCGCCTGCGCCGCGCCGACCACGATCCAGGCGCCCCACCAGACCATGGGGTTCGGCGCCACCGCCAGCCCGACCATGGCCAGCGCCGCCACCGGAGGCATCACCAGCAGCATCCGCCGCCCACGGCCCTGATCGACCAGCCGTCCGGTCAGCGGTGTCAGCACCGCCATGGCCAGCGTGCCAAGCGTCGGCCCCAAGGCCAGCGCGGGCTTGCCCCAATGCGTTTCGGCCTCCAGCATCGGCAGCAGCGCCGGAAAGGCGTAGTAACTGCCCGCATAGATCAGCAAAAGGCCCAGCGCGAACAGCCAGACTGCGCTGGACTCGCCCCGGCTCACAGCCCGTAAAGCGCGCCGAACTTGGCTTCCAGATAATCCAGCAGCGGCCCCTCGTTGGGCTCGAACCCGCAAGCCAGCCGGATCGTCTCACGCGGGCCCCGCAGCCCGCCATGTCGCTGCAAACTCTCGCGCAGCCAGCCCGTCGCCGCCGAAGGATCGCCGCGCGCAAGCTCGCCGTCCAGATCGGGCACCGCCTTACGCAACGCCTGATGCAGACACCCGGCATAAACATTGCCCAGCGCATAGGTCGGGAAATAGCCAAACAGCCCCACCGACCAATGCACGTCCTGCAACATCCCGTTGGACGGCTTGTCCACCACCACGCCAAAATCCGCCTTGAAGCGGTCGTTCCACGCGGCCTCCAGATCGTCCGGCACCAGATCGCCCCGCACCAAGGCCCGCTCGATGTCGAAGCGCATCATGATGTGCAGGTTGTAATGCACCTCATCCGCCTCGGTCCGGATGAACCCCGGCTGCACCCGGTTCACCGCGCGGGTAAACGCCTCGGGGCTGGCGACGCCGAAATCCCCGAACCGATCGCGCATCTCGCCGTACATCCAGCCCGTGAAGGCCGCGCTTCGCCCCATCTGGTTCTCGAAAAGCCGGCTCTGGCTTTCATGCACCCCCATCGACACGCCATGCCCCAAAGGCGTCAGCGCATAGTCCGGATCAATCGCCAACTCATAAGACGAATGCCCAACCTCGTGGATCACCGAGTAGATGCAGTTGAACGGATCGCTTTCCGAAACCCGCGTGGTGATCCGGCTGTCCGACCCACCACCCGAACTGAACGGATGCACCGCCAGATCCATCCGTCCCCGCGTCCAGTCATAGCCAAACGCACTCGCCAAATCCCGAGCGAAGCGCAACTGAGCCGCCTCGCCAAACACCCCCTTCACCGCCGCCGGAGCCGGTTTCCCCAGCACCTTTTCCCGCAGCGCCACCAACCTGGGCCGCATCCGGTCAAACATCGCGGCAATGCGCTCCGCCGTCTCGCCCGGCTCGTAATCATCCAGCAAGGCGTCGTACAAATCGCCCCCTTGCGCCAAAGCCGCCGCCTCTTGCCGCCGCAAGGCGATCACCTGAACCAAAGTCGGCAGGAAATCCTCGACCTTGTCCGCCGCCCGCGCCTCGGCCCAAATCCCTTGCGCCATCGACGTTACCCGCGCCAGCTCTTGCGCCAGATCGCTCGGTACCTTGGTCGCCCGCACAAACGCCCGCCGGATCAGCCGCAACTGCGCCTGCCCCTCCGCATCCACCGGGTCCGCCGCGTCCAGCCAATCCTCGATGCGCGGATCAATCCGGCGCGCGTGAAGGACAGCCTCCATCGCCGCCATCTCTTCCCCGCGCTGCTCGGCCCCCGCGCGCGGCATCATGGTTTCCTGATCCCAGCCCAGCCTTTCGCTCACGAACGCCAAAGCCTCGGTCTGGCGTTGAAACGCCATCAATTGCGCATAAGCCGTGTTGTTCGTCATGCCGTGCCCTTTCGGATGGAGCCTTGAACCGGATAAGCCGCCAGATGCCGCGCCCGCAGGATCAACACCCACAGCAGGATCGCACCCATTTGATGGGTGATCGCCACATGCAGGCTTGCCGCCGACAACGCCGTCCAGATGCCGAGCGCAACTTGCACCACCAGCATCCCCATCACCGCGTTGAACGCCAAGCGCGTCGCCGCATAGGCCGACTTGCGCCCCCGCAGCCAGACCACCACACCGAAGGCAAACAGCAGATAGCCCGAGATCCGGTGAATGAACTGCACCAGCCCCGGGTTTTCAAACACCGCGCGCCAGCTCGTCACCCCGTCCACCGTGAACGCATCCGCCGGAAAGAAACTGCCGTTCATATCCGGCCAGGTCGGATAGTTCCGCCCCGCATCAATCCCCGCCACCAGCGCCCCCAGCACGATCTGCAACAGCACGAAATGCATCAGGCCCGTGGACATGCCGAACAGCTTCCGCTCGCCATTGCGCCGCGCCGTCAGCAAGTCCGTCTCGCTGCGCCCCAGCAAAAACATGTACCAAGCCGTGAAGCCCAGAATGGTAAACGCGAGCCCCAGATGGATCGCCAGCCGATAGGACGCGACCGAGATCATCCCGGCCCCCAGCCCCGACGACACCATCCACCACCCAATCGCCCCTTGCAGCCCGCCCAGCGCGCCAATCAGCAACAACCGCCGCGTCCAGCCCGCAGGTACTTTCCGCGCCAGCAGGAAACCGGCAAAGCCGACACCCCAGACCAGCCCGATCAGCCGCCCCAGTTCCCGGTGCCCCCATTCCCACCAATAGATCGCCTTGAACGCGCCCACATCCATCTGCGCGTTCA